>JBGSYE010000259.1:0-4936 GCA_041751075.1 Chthoniobacteraceae bacterium | reverse complement strand
GCCGCGAAGAGCGCATCCCCGAGCAGGAGAGTCGCCGCACGATGCTCGTCGGGAGGAATCGCGGCGCCCTCGAGGAAGGTGCCCAGTTTCTGGATCGCGACCTGGGGAATGGATTCGTCGAGCGCGCGGCGGGCTTCGAGGAGCGCGGCGGGCTCGGCCCGGAGCGGGGAAAGGAACATCCAACATCCAACACTCAACATCCAACATCCAACGGCCCGAAACCGCGCGACTGGCGCCCATTGGAAGTTGAATGTTGGATGTTGAATGTTGGATGTTCGCTTCACGCCAGCATCCTCCGCAGATACTGCCCCGTGTGGCTCCCCTCGACGCCCGCGACATGCTCCGGGGTTCCCTCCGCGACGATCCGCCCACCGCCGGCGCCGCCCTCCGGCCCGAGGTCGATCACCCAATCCGCGCACTTAATCACCTCGAGATTGTGCTCGATGATGATGAGGCTGTTGCCCGCGTCGCGCAGTTTCATGAGCACTTCGAGGAGCTTGTGGATGTCGGCAAAGTGCAGGCCGGTGGTCGGCTCATCGAGGATGTACACGGTGCGCCCGGTGGCCTTCTTCGCCAGCTCCGCGGCGAGCTTGATGCGCTGCGCTTCGCCGCCGCTGAGCGTCGTGCCATTCTGCCCGAGGCGCACGTAGCCGAGGCCCACGTCTTCGAGCGCGATCAGCTTGTCGGAGATCTGCGGCACGTTGCGGAAGAAGCGGGCGGCTTCGTCCACAGTGAGGTCGAGCACGTCGGCGACGTTTTTGCCCTTGTAGGTGATCTCCAGCGTCTCGCGATTGTAGCGGCGGCCGCGGCACACTTCGCACTCGACGTACACGTCGGCGAGAAAGTGCATCTCGATCTTCTTCACGCCGTCGCCTTGGCAAGTCTCGCAGCGTCCGCCTTTCACATTGAAGCTGAAGCGCCCGGAGTCGTAGCCGCGGATGCGCGAGGCGGGCAGCCCGGCGAAGAGTTCGCGGATCGGTCCGAATGCGCCGGTGTAGGTCGCGGGATTCGAGCGCGGAGTGCGTCCGATCGGCGTCTGGTCGATGACGATGGACTTGTCGATTTGCTCGAGCCCGAGGATGCGCTCGTGTTTTCCCGGGCGGTCCTTGGAGCGGTAGAAGTGGCGGAAGAGCGCGCGCCGCAGGATGTCATCGACGAGCGTGGACTTCCCGCTGCCGGAGACGCCCGTCACGCACGTGAGGCAGCCGAGCGGAAACGTCGCGGTGAGATTCTGCAGATTATTTTCCGTCGCCCCGAGCACCGTGATCCAGCCCGGCCGCATCTGCCTTTTGCCTTCTGCCTTCTGCCTTCTGCCTTCATCCGGCGCGACATACTGCGGCTGCTTGCGGGTCTTCGGCACCGGGATCTTCGCGCGATGCGAGAGGTACTGGCCGGTGAGGGAATGCTCTACGGCTTCGATTTCCTCCGGCCGCCCCTGCGCGACAAGCTGGCCGCCGCGCGCCCCGGCGCCGGGGCCGAGATCGAGCACATGATCCGCGGCGCGGATGGTGTCCTCATCGTGCTCGACGACGATCACGGAATTGCCGAGATCGCGCAGCCGGCGCAGCGTGCCGATGAGGCGGTCATTGTCGCGCTGGTGGAGGCCGATGCTCGGTTCGTCCAGGACATAGAGGCAGCCGGCGAGCCCGGAGCCGATCTGCGTCGCGAGGCGGATGCGCTGCGCTTCGCCGCCGGAGAGCGTGCCGCTTTCACGGTCGAGCGACAGGTAGCCGAGGCCGACTTCGACGAGAAAGCTGAGCCGATTTGCGATCTCGCGCCGCACTTCGGAGGTGATGAATTGCTGCTGATCGGTGAGGGCGAGCGAGGCAATGAAGTGCTGCGCCTCGGCAATCGTGAGGCGGCAGAAGGCGTGGATGTTCAGCGGTTGCGGATCCTCTCCGACCGTCACTGCCAGAATCTCCGGCTTCAACCGTGCGCCTTCACACACCGAGCATGTGCGCCGGCTCATGTATTGCCGGATGCGTTGCCGCGAGAGTTCGCTATCGGTCGTCTCGTAGAGGTGCTGCACCGAGGCGACGAGCCCGTCGAACGGCTTCTCCACAGTCTCGCGCTTCCCATTCGCGCCCCACGAAAACTCGATCGCCCGATCGCCCGAGCCGTGACACAGCGCCTGCTGGAAAGTCTCCGGCAACTCCCCGTAGGACTTTTCCATCGAGACGCGGTACGCCCTGGCCAGCGACGTGAGCACGCCCGTGTAGTAGCTCTGCATCCGTTTGTTAGCCTTGGCCCACGGCGCGACGGCTCCACCTGCGAGCGATTTCTCACGGTCCGGGATCATCAGGTCCGCATCGCACACCAGCTCCGTGCCGAGACCGTGGCACGCGGGACACGCTCCGAAGTGGCTGTTGAAGGAGAAATGCTTCGGCGTGAGCTGGGGCAGTGTGAAGCCGGTGTCGGGATTGCTGAAGTCCGTGGAGTAGCGCAGCTCCTCCCACGTCCGCAGATCGGCGGTGCGCTCCAGTTGGCGAAGGACGACGAGGCGATTGCCGCCCCACTTCAACGCCGTGTCCACAGAGTCCGCCAGCCGCGTCCGCACGCCCTCGCGGATGACCAGCCGATCCACGACGACCTCAATCACATGCGCTTCGCCCTTGCTCAGCCGGATGGGCTCGGGCCGCGCCAGTTCGACGATCTCGCCATCGATCCGCACGCGGACGAACCCTTCACGCTTCAACTTTTCCAGCACGTCGCGGAACTCGCCGACCTCGCTCTGCACGATCGGCGCGAGCAGTACGATGCGGCTCTCCGCCGGGTAGGCTACGATGAGATCCACGATCTGCTGCGGCGAGAGCTTGAAGATCGGCTGGCCCGTGGCCGGGTCGTGCGGCTGGCCGATGGAGGAGTAAAGCAGCCGCAGGTAGTCGTAGATCTCCGTGGTCGTGGCGATGGTCGAGCGCTGATTGCCGCCCGAACTGCGCTGCTCGATCGCGATGGCCGGCGAGAGCCCCTCGATGAAATCCACGTCAGGCTTTTGCATCTGATCCAGGAACTGCCGCGCATAGGCCGACAGACTCTCGACATAGCGCCGCTGCCCCTCGGCATACAGCGTATCGAAGGCGAGCGACGATTTTCCCGAGCCGCTCAAGCCGGTGATGACCACCAGCTTCTCCCGTGGAATCTCCAGAGTGAGGTTCCGGAGGTTGTGCTGGCGGGCACCGGTGATTTTGATGGTTTCCGCTGGCATCTTTCCTGCGTTAGCTGAAATGACAAACCAAGCAGAAGCCTCCACCGCTCACCAGTGGTATTTCCCATGACCCAAACTGAACCCATCCTCAGCCGCGAAGAGCTCCAGGCTCTCCACGAGCGTTTCCGGGAGATCAAACACTCGATCAACAACACGCTCGCCGTGGTGATGGCGCTCTCCGAGCTCTCGCAGCGCAACCCCGCGCATTTCGAGAAGCTGGCGAAGGCCATCCTCAGCCGCGGTCCGGAAGTGGTGCAGCAGCTCCAGGAGTTTCAGAATGCTCTCGGGGCGAAGTTGAAGGTCCTCGATCCGGCGTAGTCTCAGCGACGGTCGGCGCGGCTTGCCAATGCCGCGGCTCGCGTCCGCGGAGCTTCGCGCGGCAAATCGTGGCTTGCTGCCACGCGTGGTGTGGGTTCAATGGGGTGCCAACTCTATGAAACTCCTCCCGCTTCTCGCCGCCGCTTCCGCAGTCCTCCTCGCCACCGTGCTGCCTGTCCACGCCCAGGCCACCGCCGCTTCCTCGACTCTCGCCGCGAAACTCCCGGAGGCGGACAGGAAGTTCATCAAGGACTTCGTCGAACAGCATCTCCTCGAGCAGGAACTCGTGAACAAAGCGCGCGGCAAGGAAATGAGCGCCGTCCGCGACAGCAAGCCGAGCCCTCTGGCGCCCGCCGTGAGCGCGCTCTACAAGAAGCTGCACAGCGAACTCACGGCGTCATGGACCGAACTCGCGACGCTTTCCCAGGGCAAGAAGGTCGAGATTTCCACGACTGCCAAGCCCAAGGATCTGGCCGACGCCGCGGCTGTCGCGAAGATGACCGGCGAAAAGTTCGACAAGGAATTCGTGAAGACCATCGGCAAGGAAACGAAGAAGACCGACCTGCTGCTCAGCAATGCCGCCAAGTCTGTGCGTGACGCGGAGGTGAAGGCATTCATCGACAAGTGGGCGCCGGCCTTCAAGGCGCACGTCACCGAAGCCGAATCTGCCGAAAAGGCGCTCAAGGCGAAGTAGGCCGTAACAATCGTGATCGGGCGCAGTCCGCACAGGCTGCGCCCGTTCTTTTTTTTTCGCTCACCAGAGTGCGCGCGATTTGCGGGCCGAGCGCGCACGCGTATCATCGACTCAAGCCACACGATGGAAGACTCATTCGACTTCATTCCCGCCGACGAGCCTCTGGGCCCGCTCGAGCGCATAGACCGTCTTGTTGCCTCGCTCCCGCCCGGGGAACCCGTGCGTGGAGAGTTGCTCGACCTCCGCGTGGATGTCGCCGAACTGGAAGACACGATGACCGAAGCCCGGCAGACGCTGGAGAAACTCGACGCCATCGTGAAGAAGCTCAGCTCTCCCGCCAATCGCATCGGCACCTTCCTCGCCTCGGCGAACAAGGAGACCGCGCAGATCGTCGTCGGCGGCGCGGACTACTACTGCAACTGCGACCCACGGGTGAATCTCTCCTCATTGCGGCGCGGCACGCGCGTGCTGGTGAACGAGGCCTACGTGATCGTCGGCGATCTCGGCTACGACAAGACCGGCCCTGTCGTGAAGATCAGCGAAATCCTCGGGCCCGATCGCCTCCGCGTCGGCACCGAGCACGGCGTGCAATCCACCGTCATCCAGCGCAGCGATCTCCTGCTGAAGGAGAAGCTCAAGGCTGGGGATGAAGTCCGAGTGGACTCGAACTACCGCATCGCCATCGAAGCCCTCGCGCGTCCGCATTCCGACGAATACTA
>JBGSYE010000258.1:0-4090 GCA_041751075.1 Chthoniobacteraceae bacterium | reverse complement strand
GCGAGCATTTCCTCGCCTTCCTCGAACGCCTCGGCCGCAAGCGCGGGGCGCCGGCGCTGGTCTTCGTCACGCATCACGTCGAAGAGATCGTCCCGGTCTTCACGCATGCGCTGCTGCTGCGCGCGGGGCGCGTGGTCGCGGCTGGGGAAAAGGGCGCGATGCTGACCACGGCGCGGCTCAGCGCGACGTTCGATGCGCGGTTGAAGATCGCGGAAAAGAAGGGGCGATACGCCCTGGGCTTGCGATGAATAATCATTTTGCGATTTGGCGGTTGAGTTGGAAGTAGCGCTCCGCCACCCATCGCCCGATCGCCGAATGAAACCCATCCTAGTGTCCCTTCTCCTCTGCGTCTCCGCTCTCCATGCGAAGGACGAACCGCCGGCGCCCGGCCCGCCGATTCGCGAGGTCGGCCCGGGCATTTTCGAGATCGGCAAGCTGCGGCTCGAGCAGCAGGCGCGCACCGTGAGCTTCCCCGCGACCGTGAACAAGGCCGGCAAGGATGACCTGCTCGAATACCTGCTCGTGAATGAGCACGGCCAGACCCACGAGAGCCTCCTGCTGACGACCATCGACCCGCGCGATCTGCATTTTGCGATGCTCCTGCTCGGCGCGAAAGGTGGCGGGCAGGACTTGAAGCCCGCGGAACTCGGCGGCGGGCAGATCACTGACGAATTCCTCAAGAACGCGCCGAAGCTCCAAGGAGATCCCATCTGGATCACGGTGGTATGGAAAGCTGCGGACGGCGCGGAGATCGCTGCGCCGGTCGAGGATTGGATCTTCAATCTTCATACCAACAAGACGATGTCGCACGGCGTCTGGCTCTACACGGGCTCGTCCTTTCTCAATGGCACGTTCCGCGCGCAGCAGGAGGGCTGCTTCGGCGCGCTCGTCACTTATCCGCCGGCCTTGATCAACAATCCGCGCGAGGGTAACGCTGACGACGACATCTGGTCGGTGAACGCCGAAGCTGTCCCGCCCGTCGATACTCCCCTGCAACTCACCATCCATCTCGCACCCGCCGCCCCCGGCACTCCGAAAAAATGAAACGCTCACTCGCTTTGCTCGCCGCCGCCGTGCTCGGCGCGCCATTCACGCATGCCGCGGATCCGATCGCCCGCAGCCAGGCCAGCGCGTCGCTGCGCAATGAGATCCAGCTCGCCATCGACAAAGGCGTCGCCTGGCTCAAGACCACGCAGCGCCCCGACGGTTCCTTTGCCAATCCCGAGAGCGCGCAAAACGCCGAGGATCATCCGGCGCTCACCGCGCTGCCGCTGACTGCCCTGATGCGCGAGCCCTCCGCGAAAGACGGGAAGCTCCCCGCGGACGTCGAGCGCGGCCTGGACTACCTGCGTTCGCAGGCCAAGCCCGACGGCGGCATCTACGGCAAGGGCCTCTCGAACTACAACACCTCCGTCTCGCTCGTAGCGCTGCTCGAAGGGAATCGTCCGCAGGATGAGCCGCTGATCGAAACGGCGCGGCGTTTCATCGCCGGCCAACAGGCGACGTCGATGGCCAAGCCGGAGCTGGACGGCGGCTTCGGCTACGGCCCGACCGGTGCGAGTCCGAAGCGGATGCACCCGGACCTCGACAACACCCTCATCGCGCTCGAAGCGCTGCGTGCCTACCGCGAGGCCAGGCCCACTGCGGAACTCGCCGCGGGAACGGATCTAAACTGGCAAGCTGCGATCGACTTCGTCGCGCGCTGCCAGAATCTCACGAGCAATGGCCAGCCCTGGGCGAGCGACGATCCGGCAAACAAAGGTGGGTTCATTTATTACCCCGGCTTCAGCAACGCCGGGGAACAGGAACTGCCCGGCGGAAAGACGGCGCTGCGCAGCTACGGCACCATGACTTACGCCGGCCTGCTCAGCTTCATTTATGCGGATGTGAAAAAGGACGACCCGCGTGTGGTGGCCGCGCTCGATTGGCTGCAAAAGCATTACACCCTCGCGGAGAATCCCGGCCTCGATCGGCAGGGCTATTACTATTACCTGCACCTGCTCACGAAGGGACTCGCGGCGAGTGGGCAGCGAACACTGACGACAGCAGATGGACGGACGGTGGATTGGGCGCGCGAGGTCGCGCTGAAGCTCATCGATCTGCAAGCCGGCAACGGCTCCTGGGCCAATGACACCGCACGCTGGATGGAAAAAGATCCGGTGCTCGTCACGAGCTACGCCTTGCTCGCCCTGGAGATCCTGCATCGGCGGATGTAGAGAGCCACGGTCATTTCTCCCCGCGCCGGGCGCCGAGCCAGGCCATCGCCACAGCGACGATCGCCGCGACCGCCGCTGCTAGCAGAAGATTTGCCCAGGAGCCGGCACTCGGGATGAAGAGATCGGCCACCACGATGCCCGTGACCGCCGCGACGACGAAGGTGATGAACTTGTAGCGCGAGGGGCGGCGGGAATTCACGGCGGCGGAGCATTGAGCAGCGGACCGCAGACATCCAGCGACGAAACGCGCATTTCAACCGGCTGCCGGCAGGTGTCCTGGACGGCTCGGACGTGGGGGGTTGCATCCCATTCGTCGGTCGCTAGTATTCCGGGCTTTATTGCATGAAATTCACTGATCTGCTCCTGGCTGCGACGCTCACTTCGGCCGTGCTGATAGCTCCCGACCTCGCCGCTGCCCTCCCGGATCAGCCGGTGCTCCTCGCGCAGGCCGCTGTGCCAGAGCCTGCGGTGGAAAGCGTGCCGCCGGCCGCCACTGCTCCAGCGCCCGCGGCTCCGGCCGCTCCGGAGCGGAAGGTGGATGCGACGACACTCTGGAAACTCGTGAAGGATGGCGGCTGGGCGATGATCCCGCTCGTCTTTCTCTCCATCGTCACCGTGATGCTTGTGCTCGTCTATCTCTTCAGCCTGCGCCGGGGCTCGATCCTCTCCGCGCACTACATGAATACCGCGGACGTGCTGCTGAAGAAGCGCGACTATCTCGGCCTGCTCGCCATCTCCAGCCGCCACAGCGAAGTGATCGCGCGCGTCATCCAGCGGACCCTCGATTTCGCCACGAAGAATCCGAACGCCTCGTATGAAGTCGTGCGGGAAATCGCGGAGACGGAAGGCGGCAGCCAGGCGGCCTCGCTCCAGCATCGCGTGGTGTATCTCGCGGACATCGGCATGCTCGCGCCGATGATCGGGCTGCTCGGCACCGTCTTCGGCCTCATCCGCTCGTTCGGCATGTTGGGAAGCGGATCGGCGACCCAGTCGCGCGATGTGCTCCTGGCCAGTGGCGTGTCCGAGGCGCTCGTCGCCACCGCCTCGGGCCTCGTGCTCGGCATCGTGGCGATGGCCTTTTACGCGCTTTTCCGCAATCGCGTGCAAAGCCTCATCTCCGATCTCGAGATCGCCACCGCCCACGTCATGGGGCTCATCGCACTGAACTATAACCAGAAGCGCGAGCAATCGCGGGTCGCGGTGGACGACGAATTCTAGGCCGCTGCGCCTTGCTTCATGAAATTCCGCAAACGCACGGCGCCGGCCATCTATGGATTTCAGATCGCCCCGATGGTTGATATCCTGCTGGTGCTGCTCTGCTTCTTCATCGTGACCTGGAGCTTTGCCCGCAAGGAGCTCGAACTCGATGTGAAGGTGCCCACCGCGCAGAATGCCAAGGAATCGAATCCTGTCGTCAATCAAACCGTCCTCAATGTGAAGAAGGACGGCGTCATCGTGTGGAATCGCAAGCAGGTCCCGCCGGCCGAACTGACGAACCGGCTCCGCGAGCTCTCCGGCCTCTTCCCGGACTACGCGATCATCCTGCGGGCGGATGAAGGCGCGCCTTTCCTGCATGTCGCCCGGGTCCTCGACATCTGCCGCGACGCGAATATCTGGAACGTCGCCTTCGCCACGGCGAAACTCGAATGAAGCTGCGGCGCCGGGTGCCTGCGATCCTCGCGACGGCATTGCTCGCGACGAACTTGCTCCACGCTCAGGAGGCCGCGGCGCCCGATGTGCGGAAGCCTTTCCGCTTCGACCCGGAGGCTCCCATCCCGCGCGCCGTCCCCGTCGAGCGCCCGCGCGCCACGCCGATTCCGGCCACACCGGTGCCTGTGGCAAAGCCCGTGCCGAAGCCCGCCACGCCGCGACCC
>JBGSYE010000257.1:0-3836 GCA_041751075.1 Chthoniobacteraceae bacterium | reverse complement strand
GCGATCGTGCCGGAGCGCGGGGCGGGGAAGTCGCGGATGATCGGTGCGCGATGGACTTCGGCGAGGCGTTCGAGGGCGGTGGCGTCGCCGCCTTGCGCTTCGACGAGGGCGATCCACTTCTTCCATGCAGTCCCGTCATCCAGCCATCGGGCGAGTGTCGCGCGCGGGGAATCGGCCACTTGCGCGCAGAGGTCGAGGGTGAGTTCGACGAGGTCGCGCGGGCCGCGACCTTGCAGCGCGGCGACGGCTTCGGCGACTTCGAGAGCGTTTCCGGCGGTGGCGCCGAGGGGTTCATCCATCGGCGTGAGGAGGTGCGTGACTTGGACGCCCATTTCGGCTCCCACAGCGCAAAGCGAAGCGGCGAGCGACTCGGCTTCGGCGCGCGTTTTCATGAAGGCGCCGCTGCCGAACTTCACATCGAGCACGAGCCGGTCGAGCGATTCCGCAAGCTTCTTGCTCATGATGCTGGCGACGATCAGCGGCTGCGACGGCACCGTCGCGGTCACGTCGCGCAGCGCGTAGAGCTTCTTGTCCGCGGGGCAGATGTCGGCGGTCTGGCCGATCATGGCCACGCCGAGACGCGCGAGTTGGGCCATCGTTTCCGCTTCGCTCATGCCGACGCGGAAGCCGGGGATGCTCTCGAGTTTATCCAGCGTGCCACCGGTGATGCCGAGGCCGCGGCCCGAGATCATCGGCACCCACAGGCCGTCGCAGGCGAGCAGGGGCGCGAGGACGAGCGAAACTTTGTCGCCGATGCCGCCGGTGGAGTGTTTGTCCACCTTGGGCGGCGAGCCGGGCGGATGCGCGAGGCGGCGGCCGCTGTTCATCATCGCTTTGGTGAGCGCGCCGGTTTCCGCGGCGGTCATCCCTTTGAAATACACGGCCATGGCCCACGCGCTCATCTGGTAGTCGGGAATGTCCCCGCTGGTGTAGCCGCGGATGAAGTCCTCGATCTCCGCGGCGGTCAGCTCGCGGCCGTCGCGTTTTTTTTCGATGAAGGTGGGGACGTGCATGCGGCGGGAAATTCCAAGATTCAGGAGTCAAATTCCAGGTAAGCTCCAAGGTTCAAGGAGCATGTTTCAAGGTCTCCGATCAAGCACTGGTGCCGCTTGGAGTCTTCCTCCGTTGGCTCTTGAGACTTACTTGGAATCTGGAATTTCAGGACTTGGAATTTCACACCCCCACCGGGTGCCACGCGGTCTTCATCTCGACGGTGTCGAGGATCCAGTAGGGATCTTCGGCTTTCGCTGTCGCCCAATCTTTTTCGCTCAGTATGCGGACGGCAACGCGCTTGAGATTCAAGGCAGCTCCGCTTCGCAGCGTGGCCGATATCGCCGCGTCGCCAGTGCCGTCCACGGCGGCATTGATATCCATGTGGCTGGCGAAGTGCGGGGCGAGTTCGGAGCGGCGGCCGGTGAGGATGTTCACGACGCCGCCGGGGAGGTCGCTGGTAGCGAGCACTTCGGCGAAAGCTACGGCGGGCAGAGGCGCGGATTCGCTGGCGAGGACGATGGCGGTATTGCCGCTGAGGATCGCGGGCGCGACGAGCGAGAGGAGTCCGAGGAGTGCAGGGCGATCCGGGCACAAGACCACGACCACACCGGTGGGCTCGGGGAAGGTGAAATTGAAGTGTGAGGTCGCGACGGGATTCACCGTCGAGAAAAGCTGCGGGAATTTATCCGTCCAGCCAGCGTAGTGGACGAGCCGATCGATGCCTTGCTCGACTTCCCGTTCGGCGCCCCGGCAGCCAGCGTCCCGCAGCTCCTGCACCATTTCCGCCGCGCGATTCTCGAGCATCTCGGCAGCACGATAGAGTATCTGGCCGCGCAGATAAGCCGTCGCTTTGGCCCATCCGGGCTGCGCCTTGCGCGCGGCCACGGCGGCGTCGCGGAAATCTTTGCGCGAGGCGAGACAGTAGTTGGCCAGCACCGTTGTGCCATCGGCGGCCAGCGCGGGAGCGACGCGCCCACTCTCGCCGCGAGGGAATTTTCCCCCGATGAAAAGCTTGCGAGTCTTGAGGACGGAGAGCCGGGGCATGACGGGGGGAAGTTGAGTGTTGAGAGTTGAGTGTTGAGAGTTGAGTGATGAATGCTTCGCGCTCCGCGCTCAGGCTAGTGATCCCACCACGCACCACTCAACACTCAACCCTCAGCTTCCTCTGACCCCATCCGACACTATCTTCGTAGCCGGCCACCGTGGCCTCGCGGGGAGCGCCATCGCCCGTGAATTGCAGGCCCAAGGCTGCACCCGCCTCGTCACCCGCACCCGCGGCGAACTCGATCTGCTCGATCGCGATGCAGTTCGCCGATTCTACGACGAGGCCCGTCCCGCGGTCGTGGTCGTCGCGGCGGCCAAGGTCGGCGGGATCAAGGCGAACAACGACTTTCCCGTCGAGTTCCTCCTCGAGAATCTGCGCGTGCAGAATAACGTCATCGAGGCCGCGCACGACTTCGATGTGCGGAAGCTGCTCTTCCTCGGCAGCTCGTGCATCTACCCGAAATTCGCGCCGCAGCCGATCCCGGAATCCGCGTTGCTCACCGGCCCCCTCGAGCCGACGAACGAGGCCTACGCCATCGCAAAGATCGCCGGCATCAAGCTCTGCCAGAGCTACGCGCGCGAGTATGGCCGCAACTTCATCAGCGCGATGCCGACGAATCTCTACGGGCCGGGCGATAACTTCGACCTCGCCAGCTCCCACGTCCTGCCGGCGCTGCTGCGCAAGGTGCATGAGGCGAAGCGCGCCGGTGCATCCGAGGTGGTCGTGTGGGGCACGGGCGCGCCGCGCCGCGAATTCCTGCATGTGGACGACCTCGCCTCGGCGTGCTGCTTTCTCCTCGCGCACTACGACGCGCCGGAGATCGTGAACGTCGGCTGCGGGGTGGATGTGACGATCCGCGAGCTGGCGGAGACCATCTGCGAAGTCGTGGGTTTTTCGGGGGCGCTGACCTTTGACACGAGCAAGCCGGACGGCACCCCGCGCAAGCTGCTCGATACCGCCCGGCTGCGGGCGCTCGGCTGGAAACCGCGGATCGGGCTCCGGGACGGTATTTGTCAAACTTACGACTGGTTTATTCGAGAAAAGCCGCGCTAACTTCCCGGCATGAATCCCGGGCGCGTGGAGAATCCTGCTTCGACCAGCTTGCTGGCGTCGTTGCGTGAAGAGTTGCGGCAGACCCGCGCCGCGCTGGAGGCGACCGTGGTGGAGCGCACGCAGAAGCTCTTTCACATGGCGATGGCCGTGGAGGCCAGTGGCGACGCCATCGTCATTTTGAGTTCCGACATGAGGATCCTCTCCTGGAATAGAGCGGCGCAGGCGATGTTTGGATGGACGGCTGCCGAGATGATCGGCGCCGGCACCGAGCGACTGACTCCAACCGAACTGCTGGAGGAGGCGGAGGACATCAAACGTCGCGTGCAGCGCGGGGGTCGCGTGGAGAGCTTTGAGACGATGCGAAAGATGAAGAGCGGCGCGCTCATCGAAGTGAGCCTGAGCATCTTTCCCCTGCGCGATGCCCGTAGCAAGATCGTGGGAATCTGTGCAGTGGTCCGGAATGTGTCCGATCTCAGGAAAGCGGAGCGCCGCCTGCAGCGACTCTCCCGGCGGCTGCTCGAGGCGCAGGACGAGGAGCGGCGCCGGCTCGCGCGCGAGCTGCACGATTCGGCCGCGCAGACGGTGTTTGCGCTCTCCATGAATCTCGCCCGCCTCGCGAGGCCGGGGGAGTACCTCGCGCCGGAGAAGCGGGACGAAATCTTTGCCACCTGCCTCGAACTCGCGGCCAGCGCGTCGCGCGAGCTGCGGACCACCGTCTATCTGCTGCATCCGCCGCTGCTCGATG
>JBGSYE010000256.1:0-3077 GCA_041751075.1 Chthoniobacteraceae bacterium | reverse complement strand
GAAGGGCACGCCGGAGTTTGTGAACGATTGGGTAAGCTGGGGCGCCGGCACGCGCGCGGGGCAATTCCTCACGCTCGGAGCGAAAGCCCGCGCCCTCCTCCGCGGCCGCGCGCATGTGACGAAGGAAGACATCATCGCCCTCGCCGCACCCGTCCTGCGTCACCGCGTGCTCGTCAATTACCGCGCCGAGGCGGAAGGCGTGAGCGTGAGCAAGGTGATCGAGCGCGTGCTGGCGGAGGTGAAGCAATGAGGTCGCCGATCCGTCACTGTCCCCTCGTGCGCCCTTGCCTCCGGTCTTTGCGGCGATAGCCTGCTCTCATGAAGACATTCACCGTTGCAGCAGCGACACACGACTTCGCCTCCGTGCTGGCGAGCCTTGCGGACGGTAACCAGGAAGTCGTGCTCCTCGACGGCGAGCGCGAGGTGGCGCACCTCATCGCGCAACCATCCCCTCTGAGGCTCGAAGACCTTTTCGCGGATCCAGAAGATGGCATGGGTGAAGAAGCCGGCGCCGCTCTGGAGGAGGCGGTGGAAAAAGTGCGGAACCATCCAGGGAATCGCCTCACGGCACAACGCGCGCCGTGGGCTGGTTGATCGATTCGAGCGTGTGGATCGCGCTCGAACGCGGGCGGGTCGAGCTCGCCGTGGTGAATGCGATCACCGGCTCAGCCACGGTTTTCTGTTCGCCGATCAACATCGCGGAATTGCAAGCCGGCTATGAATTGCTGCCGCCGGGACCGTCGCGCCAGCGGGTGGCCAAGTCCCTGCGCCGTCTAGGTCGCCTGCCTCGGATTCACATCACCATGGAAACCGGAGTCGTCTATGGGCGGCTCTTTGCAAACCTGGCGCAAGGCACCCGGCCCGGCGATTTCGGAAGTAACGACCTGTGGCTCTCGGCCCAGGCGGTGCAGCGGGACTTCCGGCTGCTCACGGCGAACCCCAAGGATTTCGAGGATATTCCCGAACTGAAGATGGTCGCGCTTCCTCTTCCCTGAGGCCGCACTTATAACGCATCCAAGTCTCGCCGGCGCGCCCGGCGTTTGCTAATTTTCCCCCATGTCGCACCGCGAAAAACTCGATCCTTCCTGGCACAAGGCCCGCGTGGCTGCGCGCATCTGGCTGAAGGCGCAGCAAGGCAAGCCGCTCTCGCCGCGCGATAAGCGGCTGGCGCGCAACTTCTCCGAAGATCGCAGCGTCAGCGATCGGCTGATCGAACAAGGCGTCGCCTATTGGCGCGCGCCGTATCGCACCGGGCGGGGCGGGGAAAAACTACGGCGCGTGTGTCATGTCGTGGTGTAGCGACATCCACGGGGAATCCCCGGTGGGGGAGACGCTGATCGCCTTGATCGCGGCGCTGCCGCGGACGCGGGAGTTTCGCATCACGCTGTTTGGGTCGTCACCGCTGCATCTCGCGATCGAGAGCGATTTCCTCAGCGCTGACGTCGGTCTTTTTGCGGATGAAACGCACGCGGAGGTCGAGGAAGCGATCACGGCTGCCGGGTTGGGAAAAGGACAGCGCAACGTTTATATCCAGCTCTGCGCGGGCACCAATTTCCGCACCAGCCCGCGCTGGGCCGGACGGGTGGCGATCATTCGCCGGGAGCATTGCCACTTCATTCTCCCGCACCCCATCGACCTCCTCATCGCCAAGATGCACCGCTGCGACGACAAGGATTTACGCGCCTTTCGGCTGGTGATCGAGCGCACCGGGCATCCGACGGAGGCGGAGTTGAAAGAAGAACTCCAAGCGGCGGTCGATCTCTACCGGCCCAGCTTCGACGAGGAAGTGGCGAGCGACATCACCACGGGCACGCGGATCGTGTGGAATGAGATTTTCGGACGCGACATCAATGTGCGGCAGGAGATCATCGCTCCTTCCCTGGCACGCCGCGCCAAAGGCTACGAAGACGACGAGCCACGCGCTCCCTATCGCGACGAACTGCGACAGCACGGCACCGAATGAGCACCAGAACCGCCGCCACTTCCAATTTCCTCGACCCCGCGGCGTTGATGGCGATCCGCAATTTGGAGCTGCGGGCGCGGTCGATCGTCGAGGGCTTTTGGCACGGGCTGCATCGCTCGCCGTATCATGGGTTCTCGGTCGAGTTCACGGAATACCGGCCTTACTCGCCGGGCGATGATCCGCGCTATCTGGACTGGAAACTCGTGGGGCGAACGGACCGCTATTTCATCAAGAAATTCGAGGACGAGACGAACCTGCGCTGCCATCTGCTCGTCGATGCGAGCCGCTCGATGAACTATGGTTCGCGAGGTTACGCGAAGGCGGATTATGCGCGGACGCTGGCGGCGACGCTCGCGTGGTTTCTCCATCATCAGGGCGATG
Source organism: Chthoniobacteraceae bacterium (assembly GCA_041751075.1). Lineage (GTDB taxonomy): Bacteria > Verrucomicrobiota > Verrucomicrobiia > Chthoniobacterales > Chthoniobacteraceae > JANNXQ01. Next base: position 733 of record JBGSYE010000256.1, on the reverse strand, counting down.
CGACGGGGCTGCTGACCTTCGACGGCGCGGTGCGTGAATACCTGCCGGCGCGGCATCGCCCGGGTCACTTGCGCCAGCTCATGCTCGCGCTGGAGAAGCCGATGGAAGGCCGCGCGACCGATCTCGCCGCGCCGCTGCGGCGGATCACCGAGCTGGTGCGCAAGCGCGGACTGGTGGTGCTCATCAGCGATCTGCTCGCGCCGGTGGAGGAACTGGACACGCCGCTCGCGCTGCTCACCGCGAGCGGGCATGAGGTCATCGTTTTCCAGACGCTCGATCCCGGTGAGCTGAGCTTCGATTTCCCCGCGGCGTCGCGCTTCGAGGACCTGGAAAGCGGGCGGGATCTTTTCCTCGAACCGACGCTGGCTCGGGCCGATTACCAGCGCCGCCTCCACGAACATCTCGCAGCCGTGCGCGCGAAATGCGAACGCCTGGGCATCGCGCACATCCAGCTTTCGACGGCGCAACCGCTGGAACTCGCGCTCTCCGAATTTCTCAACGTCCGACGCGCGAGGGCCAAGATCATCCGCCGCAAAGGGGCGGCCTGATTGCAAAAAAAAGGGCCGGCGAACCGGCCCTCGTTTTTGAATATCGCTAAGCGGGAGCCCCGCTCAGGCCTTCCGGCAGCTCCGGCGCAATGGTTTGGCCCGGCTTCTCAGAATGCCCCAAGGGCGGCGGCTCCGCCGGACGCTGCGGGGGCTTTGGCACCGCGGGCGGCACGAGGATGCGCCCG
>JBGSYE010000255.1:0-5266 GCA_041751075.1 Chthoniobacteraceae bacterium | reverse complement strand
CGATCTGCTCCCGCGAGGTGCTGTAGCGCGTCTCTGCGAGACGCTACGGGCGCCCTTCCCGCGCGTTCTGCACCGCCCGCACGAATTGCACCGCGCGCTTCGTGAGCTTCGGCCAATCCGCGCTCGCGAGAATGTCTTTCGACACGAGCGCCGAGCCCGCACCGAGCGCGACACATCCCGCGCGGATGAATTCCCCCGCCGTCTCCGGCGTCACGCCGCCCGTCGGAATGATCCGCAACATCGGAAGCGGCGCGAGGAGACCGCGGATGTAGGCCGGACCGCCGACGTCCGCCGGGAAGATCTTGATGAAGTCCGCGCCGGACTCGTGCCCGAGCAGCGCCTCGGTCGGCGTGAACGCGCCCGAGGCGACCGGCTTGTCGTGGCGATGGCAGACGCGGATGATCTCCGGCTTCGTCACCGGCGTGACTACGAACTCCGCCCCCGCCGCGATCGCCTCACCCGCCGTGTCGGCATCCAGCACGCTCCCGACTCCCATGAGGATCTCGTCGCCGAAGCGCGCCACCACCCTTGCGACCACATCGAGCGCATTCGGCGTCGTCATCGTCACCTCCATCGTCGTCACCCCGCCCGCGAGCAGCGCCTCCGCGGCGTGGACGAGTTGATCCGACGAATCGGCGCGAACGATCGCCACGATTCCGAGTCCGACGATGCGTTGAAGGATATCCGGCTTGGTCATGATCCGCGCATTCTACGGCGCTCGTTGGTGTCAGCGATCAGAACTTCACGGCAAGCCCGCCCCAGAAGACGCGCCCGAGCGCGGGGAAGCCGGCCGCTTCCTCGTAGTCCTCGTCGAGCAGATTCTCCACGCGACCGAAGATGCTGAAGTGGTCGCTCAAGTCCGCAGAGACGGCGATGTCCCATTTGGCGTACCGGCCATTCTCGATGCGGGAGAAGGTCACGGGATCGATGTCGTCACGTTCGCCGACGAGGGTGACCTGGGTGTGCAGATTGTAGCGATCACGGAAGCGGTAGTTGGCGCCGACGGTCGCGGTGTTCGCCGGACGCCGGAGCAGGTCGGCATTCGTCGTGAGGTTCTTCGCCTCGGCGAGCCAAGTGTAGCTGGCCCACAGGGTGAGGTCCGTCATCGGTCGCACTTCGAGCGAGGCTTCGATGCCGCTGGTCTTCGCGCGGTCCACATTCGTCTGGGTGAAGTCGGGCGCGATGAAGCCGAAGGTGATCAAGTCGCGCACACGGTTTTCAAAGTAACGCACATCGAGCGTCGCAAACTTCCCGAAGTCCTGCTCGAAGCCAATGTCCCAGCCAGTGCTCTTCTCCGGCTTGAGGTCGGGATTGGCGACGAAGGAGGCGAAGGGCGGAGGCGACGGAAAGCTGAGGAAGAGATCGTTGAGCGAAGGCGCCTTGAAGCCGGTGCCACCGGACGCCTTCAACCGCGTGCCGGTCTCGTCGAAGCGCAGCACCGCGGCACTGCGCCAGGTGAAACGTCCGCCGAACTCGCTGTGCTCATCGTAACGTCCGCCGAGAGTGAGCGAGAGTCGGTCGAAGAGCGTGGCTTGATCCTGGAGATACACGGCAGTGTTCGTGATGCTCTCGTCGAAGGGCGTCGCGCCGAGCGTCTCGTATTCGCCACGATTGAGGTACCAATCCACGCCGGCAGTGAGGGTGTTGTGCTTCGCCAGCGTCACGGTGTGCTGCCAGCCGACTTGCAGCACATCGCTGCGTGAGTCCGAGATCGCAAAGGGATCGCCGCGATCGAACAGCTCCTCATGCGTCTCGGCGACGAAGAGCGTCTGATGCCAGATGTCGAAGAGCGTCAGATCGAGGCTCACCCGCGCGAAGAGCGTCTGGTCTTCGAGCCGTTCGAGCAGATTCGGCGGCACCGCCGCGACCGGCCCTGGCAGGCCGCTCTCGGCCCGCGTGAACCGCACGGTCGCGCCGAGGGAGAAGTTTTCCATCGGGCGGAAAGTCGCGGACCCGCCGACGGTGAAGTTTTCGTAGTCCTCATTCGGCGCGACATTGTCCGTGCTCCACTGCGCGATCGACAGTGCGCCGCTAAACTTCTTCCCGCCGCCGGAAAGCTCGCCGGCCACGCGATACGCATCGTCCGAGCCGACCTCGGCGGACACCGAGCCCGTCAGCGCCCCCTCCCCTTTCCGCGTGATGATATTGATCACGCCGCCGAGGGCATCCGCACCATAGAGCGTGCTCTGCGGGCCGCGGACGATCTCGATGCGCTCGACCTGGTCGGGCGTGAAGCTGGAAAGGATCACCAGTCCGCTGAGCGGGTTATTGATCCGCGCGCCGTCGATGAGGAAGAGCGTTTGGTTGGAATTCAGACCGCGCACGAAGACCGAGGTCTGCCCGCCGGGCTTGCCGGACTGCACGACCGAGACGCCCGGCACGCGGCGCAGCACATCGCCGAGATTGCGGGCCTGCGAATTCACGATCTCCTCGCGAGTGACGACGCTCACAGCACTGCCCACGTCGTCGAGCGCGGTGGGCGTGCGGGTGGCGGTGATGACGGTGTCGCCGAGGCGACTGCCGGAGTCGGGCTCTTCAGCACGAGCGACGACGAGGGACGCAGCGAGGACGCTGCACGACACAAGACGGCGGCAAACGCCGCCAACGGTATTTTTCAATGCTATCTCCTGATTTCGAGAGATCGAAACGGAGTGCGAGACGCACCACGGAATTCGGACCCCTCATTGCTTCTTTTCTGCGAAGAAGTTTTTCCGAGGACATCCGCACACGCGGAGCCACGAATGAGAGCGGGTCGGGGAAGTATTCTGGCTCCTGGCATTCAGGCAGGCTCATCGCCCGCCAATCTTCTCCCCGCCTTCACCTCCGGAGATTCCGGAGATTGGCATTTCGGGGAGTCGTATCCAGTTACAGCAGCGCAACTGCTTCCGATTTACACGGAATTCCTTCCATCGACTCACTGACGCAAAACTCGCAAAGAACTGAGCCGCGCAGGCTAGAAATGCCGCGCCATCTGGCAAGCGGAAAAGTTCGGTGCTCCTCAGCGCCGCAGGCGCGCCATTAGAGCGTGGCATGCACTTTCGAGGAACGAACGCCGAAGGCGTTCCATCCCATAGCCCAGGGTTGGCGCGAGGCACGAGCGCCTACCCTGGGTCCACCGGAGAACGGTGCGAACCCCAACGGGGGTTCTGTCAGAAACGGACCATCCGTGCGCAACTCCGGTGGAGTTGGCGTCCCTTTTCTCCGTGGTCCGAGGGTAGCTCGTGCCTCGCAACCCTGGGCTGACCGACTAAACGCCTTCGGCGTTGGCTGCGGAAGCTTGCTCATACAGCCAGCAGGAGCGCGTCAAAAACGCTCCTCTGGCACAGGCAGACCGTCGTCCTGAAGAGTGAGCACGTAGCCCTCGATGGCTTCACGGATATTGGCGATGGTGGCCTCTCGGCTCTCGCCCCTGAGAGATGCAGCCTGGGAGGCTCGGGCACTCAGCGACCCAAAAGCCATCTTCCCCTGGATAAATTATTACTTGTCGCATCGCTTGAGGATACCGGAGGCGTCCGAATGCTCAACTCCGATGATTCTCGATTCCACGAGACGCGCAGAAGCGCCTCACAGGGCGCCCCTCGTCCCCGAACTCCAGTTCGGGGACGGGAATTGTCGGGGCAACTTTGTTGCCGTGGCGGGAGGTGCAGGGCGGGGCATCATGGCAACGAAGTTGCCGGGACAAGCGCATCCCCGACCTACAGTTCGGGGACGAGGGAAACATCAGGCTCCGCGACCGCCAGCACCCCGAAGAACCCACCATGTAAAACAAACTCACACGGTCCCTTGACACCTTTCATACGGCGCTTCGGGGATTTGGAGTTGACGCCTCATAAGCCGAAGAGTGCGCGGAGGCGCTGCTGCACTTCGGTCTGGAGATTCGGTGTGAGCACGCCCAACTGACGCTGAATGACCTTGGCGGGAACCGTGACCAAGCGGTGCAGGCGCAACACAGAACGAACTCTCAGCCCAGTGCCCGCAAAGTCGGCGATGGTGGGGTCCACCAACAAATCTGTCGGTTCGAGTTGGGCGGGCACGACGCTCGTGATGAAGGCCAGCACCATGTGCCGATAGACGCCGACTGCCTCGGTGAGGCAAACTGCTGGTCAGACCTTGCTGCCGGAGAGGTCGTCGAAGGGAAACGGAACAAGAACGACTCTATATCGCATCGCGGAATGGCTCGCCATCGGCCGTCGTGTAGATGTCCTCGGCAGGGTCGGCGAGAAATGCGAAAGCATCGCTGGACGCCGCTGCTCGTAGCCAGGCATCCTCGGAATCCGCGTCGGAGGTGGAAGGAAGCAGCGTCACCATCAGGCTGGCATTCGCCGGCAGTTCATACGGCTCATCGAGAACGATGTGCTTGCCGTCGTAGTGGGCTTGAAGTGCGACTGTAGGCATATGGGGAGATTACTGGCGCTCCGATTTAGGGCAAGCGCGCAGAAGCGCCTCACAGGGCGCCCCTCGCCCCCGAACTCCAGTTCAGGGACGGGAATTGTCGGGGCAACTTTGTTGCCGTGGCGGGAGGTGCAGGGCGGGGCATCATGCAACGAAGTTGCCGGGACAAGCGCATCCCCGAACTGCAGTTCGGGGACGAGGGAAAAGGGGCTTCGTCATTGTGAGATTATAAGACTGACACTAAGACTCTGCATGTTTGGCCCCTTGTTCAGTTACGGAGAGGCTATCTCCACCAGGTCCTCTCCGCCGTCGAGCAAGCTCAAGGCTGTCGAAAGCTGTCTTCCGAGAATCTGCCGAAGCGCAGCGTCAGATGTGTTGCCGCATGTGAGCCACAGAATTTTCGGTGGGCTGCCATGCTGTTCGAGAAGACGGACGAAGTCGCTGTCTTTGGTGAGGACGTTCGCTGGGGCGGTGCGCGCTGCCGCGAATATCTCGTCGTCCTCCGCATCGCGGAGACCAATCTCCCGCACGGGCAGCGCGGTGACTGGATAGTTTTCGGTGATCCAGCGAGCGATTCCTGGCGACAGATGTGCGTCCACCCATATCGTCATGCGGCTAGAACCGGATGGTCAATACGACGACGGGCGAAGGTGAGACAGGCCTTCAGATCGTCAGGCTCCAAATCCGGCATCTCGTCGAGAATCTGCGCGGCGTCCAAACCGGATGCATAGAGGTCCAAAACATCGCTGACACGAATGCGCATCCCTCGGATACATGGACGCCCCCCACACTGCTTCGGGTTGAACGTGATGCGATCAAGTAGAGTTGCCATGTCGGGAGACTATGTGTTCTGCCCCTGAGGGCAAGCGCGCGA
>JBGSYE010000254.1:0-3204 GCA_041751075.1 Chthoniobacteraceae bacterium | reverse complement strand
GAGCGGATTATCGCTCTCGGGCCCCTCGAACGGGATGCGGCCAATGCCCGGGAAGTATTCGTGGTTTCCGGTGTATAGTTTCATGAATCAGATTTTGGGAGCCGGGCGCGGCCCGGGCAAGAGCAGACCGCAGAGCAGCGTCACGAAGGTGGTGAGTGGCCAGGCCCATGCAGTGAAAACGGTCGGCGAGATGCCCCCGGCGGCGTTGCGCGCGTAGGTCGGCAAGGCGAGCAGCCAGTCGATGTTCGCACCTGCTTTGGCGACCAGCACCCACACATCCATGCGCATGAAGAGCACCAGCGTCAGCGAGATGACCGTGCCGACGACCAGTCCGCGCCACGTCCCGCGGTTCCAGAGGGCGCAGAGGAACATAGCCAGCAGCGGCCCCACCGTATAGCTCGTCATGCCAAAGGCCAGCGGCAGGATCGGTATGCCATCCCGCGCGCTGTAGAGCAGGAAAGTGCAGCCGGTGAGAATCACGCCCCACATGATGACAAGCAGGCGCGACTTGGTTACGAGATTCAGACTTTCCAGCTCTTCGTCGGTCTTGTCTTCGGGGTGGTAGAAGAGCGAAAGGGTCGTCTGACTGAGCGCGGCCAGGATCGAGTCGAGGCTGGAAATGGCCGCGGCAAAAACCCCCGCCAGGATCAGCCCCGTCACCCCCGCCGGCAGCACCGTGGTGATCCACATCGGGAAGACGAAATCCGGCTCCGCGGGGACGCCGATGGCGGCCTGTGCGCCGGTGGCCGCGTTTTCGATCCGGGGCGCGGCTTCTGCCAGCGCCACGGACTGCGCCTCCGTTGCCGCCGGAAAGACGATCTGCGCCTCGGCTGGCGTGAACGGATTTTCCTGATAGTGCACGAAGAGCGCCGCGCCCACCATCAGCATGAGCAGGGTGAGGAGCTGTCCGGTCGAGCTCCAGATGAGCGCCTTGGCCGCCGCCTTCTGGTCGCGGCAGCAGAACATCCGCTGCGCATTGAGCTGATCCACGCCGAACGCGGTCAGGTTCTGGAAGGGCACCGCGAGGATTGCCACCCAGAACGTGAACTCGAGGTTCGCCTGGAGCCGCGCGTCCCACATGTTCAGCCGGTCGAACTGATTCGCTGTCGTCCAGAAATCGCCCCATCCGCCCGCGAGTCCGCCGATGAGCCAGAAGAGCGCCAGCACCCCGCCGAAAACGAAGATGCCGAACTGCATCACATCCGTCCAGATGACCGTCTGCATTCCGCCCATGAGCGTCCAGCCGATGGCCACCAGCCCGATGATGATGATGCACCATTCGATCGGGAAATCAGTCACCACCTGCAGCGGAATGGCTGCCACGAGGACGCGCACGCTTTGCGCCAGGATTGAGCCGAGCGTGAAGAGGCAGGTCGCCAGCGTCTTGGCCGGCCGGCCCAGCCGACGCCCCATGAAGTCATAAGGGCTGTAGATTTCTCCTTCGTAAAAAGCGGGCACGAAGTAGAGCGCCACGACGATGCGCCCGAGGACCGAGCCGATCCCCCAGAGCATGTAGGTGAAGTCGCCGTGCAGCGCGAAGATCGTGCCCGGCACGCCGATAAAAGTGACGCCGCTGATCTCGGTGGCGATGATCGAGCCGCAGACCGCCGGCCACGGCAGCGAACGCCCGCCGAGAAAAAAGTCGCGGATGGTCGATTGCTTGCCGCTCATCAGGTGCCCGACCAGCGTGGTCAGCGCCAGATAGCCAATCAGGACGATCCAGTCGAGGGTCACAAAATGGGTGTGAACGGCGGCGGCGAGCGAGGTGGGCATGGCGGAGAATGGTATATTACGCGGAGGTTAAACCGGCGCCGCCGCCCTTCGGCGAGAGTGTTTTCACGAGCACCTTCGAGTTCCGGCCGCTCGCTTCGTATCTGGCGCGGCGCTCCGGCGGCAGCACCTCGGCGGTTGTTTCCACGAAGCCGCCTTTCTGCTGGAGGTAGGCGAAGGCACGCGTTGAGAGGGCCATGATCTGCTTCAGCCCCTTGTCCGTCGCCAGGTTTTCGACGAAGGCAATCAGCTTCCTGCCGTAGCCTTCATTCGCGAAATTTTTACTCACGTGCAGGCAGGCCAGCTCGCCCAGCTGCTGCTCGGGATGCACATGCAGCGCCACGCAGCCGACCAGATTCCGGTCGATCTCCAGCACCCAGAAGTCCTCGAGATGATCCACGATGTCCGCGCGCCGGCGCCGGATCAGCTCCTCATTATCGACCGACTGGCGGATGAGCGCCATCACGCCGCGCACGTCTTTCTTAAAGATGCGCCGGATCTGATGGTAATCGTTGGAATAAACCATCGTGCCGACGCCTTCGTGGCTGAAGATCTCGGCCAGGAGCGCTTCATCCGTGTTGCCGTTGAGCAAATGCACGCGCGGAATCCCGCTGCGGCAGGCTTTCACGGCATGGTCGAGCTTCGAGACGAGACGCGGCGAAGTGAGCTGCCGCTTTTTGTTTTTCACGATCTCCTCGCTCTCGGCGATGGAAAGCTGGCGGACGATCTGACCATTTAGCGCCACATCATCCGCCCCCAGAAAGATGATCTTCATCGCCTGCATCGCCTCCGCGATTTCCACCGCGATGTTGTCGGAGTTCACGCGATAGGTGCGTCCCTCGCCGTCGAAGCCCAGCGGCGGCACCACTGGCACGATGCCTTCATTCAGAAACAGCTCGAGGCTCTTCGTGTCCACCTTCTCCACCCGGCCGGTGTAGCGGTAATCGATCCCGCCGATGATCCCTGCGGGATGCGCGATCACCGTGTTCGGGTAGGCGGCGCGCAGATCGACGGTCGTGAGGCCCTGCATGACCTCATTGGTCACCCGGGCGATGGCTTCGAGACTGAGCTGGAGCGTCGCTTCGTCGGTCACGCCCGTCCCGTCACTGTCGGAAATGGCGACGCCGCGGCTCGCCGCCAGCGCGTTGATCTGGTGACTGGCGCCATGCACCACGATGACTTTGATGCTCAACGAGCGCAGCACGGCGAGGTCGAGCAGCAGGTTGGCGAAATTTTCCGAAGCCACGATCTCGCCGTCGATCGCGATCACAAAGATCCGCTCGCGAAAGCGAGGGACATACTGGAGGATTCCACGCAGGTCGGAAACTTTCATGGTCGAGGCGGGAGCGCCGGCAGCGGCGCGTCCCACCCAAGTGTTTTCACGGGCGATAGGAAAGCGAAAACCGGAACCGCGCGCCGCCAGGCAGAAGAAAA
>JBGSYE010000253.1:0-13256 GCA_041751075.1 Chthoniobacteraceae bacterium | reverse complement strand
TGAATACCGCCATCGCCGTCGCGTCCGATCCCGCGCGCATGGCCGGCGCCTTCCAGCGGGCCGTGCAGGCCGGACGCACCGCCTACGAGATCGGCGTCGCAGAGCGCCTCGATCACGCCTCGGCTACGAGCCCGCTCAGCGGCTTCCTCCAGACCCTTTCCGCTTCATGAAAACCCTGCTGCTCGTGCTCCTCACTCTCGCGCTGCCCGCGGCAGTGCGCGCCGCGCCCTCTCCCGAGGAGGCCGCCAACGGACACCTCATCGCGATCAAGGAAGCCAACTGGGCCGCTTACACCGCGAGTCTGCATCCGGAAGCCGTGAAACGCTTCAAAACGATGATGATTCCGGCTGCTGAAGCCGCTCGCGCCGCAGATTCACCCGCGGGCAAGAGCATCCTCGAACGTGTCTTCGACAACGCCGACATCGGCAAACTCAAGAACGCCTCACCCAGGGGATTCTTCCAAATCTTCATCACCAATTGGTCGGCCAGGAACCGTGGCTTCACCCAGACGATGAAAAGCGCAACCGTCCAAATGCTCGGCCACGTGAGCGAAGGCGACCGGCAGGCACACGCGGTCTATCGCATGACCATCCCCACCGGCAGCGCGAAGGTCACGCGGGTGGAAGTCATCAGCCTCGAGAAAGACGGAGAAGTGTGGAAATGCCAGCTCACCAGCGAGCTCGAAAATCTCGCGGGGTCGCTGATGCGGCAGCTCAAGGCCAAGTAGGAAGGATGAAGGATGAAGTCCAGTCCTCCGACCACTCGCCGCTCTTCATCCTTCATCCTTCTTCCTTCATCCTTTCCCACCCATGCCCCTCCTCGAAGTCCGCAATCTCCGCACCTGGTTCCCCGTTCGCACCGGACTTTTCCGGCGGCACACCGACGACGTGAAGGCAGTCGATGACGTGAGCTTCATCGTGGAGGCCGGGACGACCGTCGGGCTCGTGGGTGAAAGCGGCAGCGGCAAGACGACCATCGGCAAGAGCATCCTCAAGCTCGTGCCATCGACCGGCGGCCAGATTCTATTCGAGGGGCGCGACATTCTCCCGCTGTCGGAGAACGAATTCCGTCCGCTCCGGCGCGAGATGCAGATGATTTTTCAGGATCCCTTCGGCTCGCTGAATCCGCGGCACACCATCCGGCAGATCGTCGGCGAAGCGCTCGAGATTCACTTCCCGCAGATGAACCGGAGCGACCGCCGCGAACGGGTAGCCGAGTTGCTCCGCCAGGTCGGGCTGAAGCCGGAGATGATGGAGCGCTATCCGCACGAGTTCAGCGGCGGCCAGCGGCAGCGCATTGGCATCGCCCGCGCCCTGGCGGTGAAGCCGCGCTTCATCGTCTGCGACGAACCGGTGAGCGCGCTCGACGTGAGCGTGCAGGCGCAGATCGTGAATCTCCTGCAGGATCTGCAGGCCGAGCTCGGCCTCACTTATCTCTTCATCGCGCACGATCTCGCGGTGGTGGAGCACATCAGCGATCATGTGCTGGTGATGTATCGCGGCCAGATCGTCGAGAGCGCGCCCGCCCAGGCGATCTACGAAGCCCCGCAGCACGACTACACCCGCAAGCTGCTCGCCGCCGTGCCGAAGTTCGCGTGATGCGTGGAATCCAATCTGCGATCTGAGATCGGCGAGCTGAATTTCCCATGACCCCGCTGATCCGAAAACTCCTCGGCATGAACTGGCTCCTCGTCGGCGCCTGCCTGACGCTCAGCGTGCTCGGGGTGATCGCGGTGTACAGCGCGTCGGCTTTTCGCACGGAGGATTACTGGCACAAGCAGGCGCTCTGGGTCGGCATGGGGGTGGTCGTCTTTCTCACCGCCAGCCTCGTCGATTACCGCTGGGTACGGTGGGTCGCGCTGCCGATGTACCTCCTGAGCGTCGTGGCCGTGATGCTCACCTACACTTCGCTCGGCCAGGAGCATGGCGGCGCGAAATGCTGGCTGCGCCTCCCGGGCATCGGCACCTTTCAGCCGTCGCAGATGGCGGTAATCGCCGGCGTGCTGACGCTCGGGCTTTTCCTCAGCCACTTCCGCCGCATCCATCCGATGCTGAAGCTCACCTTCACCGGCGTCATCGTCGCCGGGCCCATGCTCCTCATCCTGAAGCAGCCGGACTTCGGGATGACGATGGTCTGGATTCCCGTGATCTTCGCCATGCTTTTCCTGGGCGGAATGCCCAAGCGCTATCTGATCGCGATGATCCTCATCGGCGTCGCCGCGCTGCCGGTGCTGTTGAATTTCGTGCTGAAGCCCTACCAGCGCGCGCGCATCGTGGCCTTCATCGATCCCGACATCGACCCGCTGAATGCCGGCTGGGCCATCAATCAATCGCTGATCGCCATCGGCTCAGGCGGCTTTTCCGGCAAAGGCTTCATGGCCTCCAATACCCAGGTCGAGCAGGGCTTCATCCCTGGCACCACGGTCCATACGGACTACATCTTCACGGCCATCGGTGAGCAGTTCGGATTCTTCGGCGGCGTGGTCATCATCACGCTTTTCGCCATCCTGCTCCTCGCGATGCTCCTCGCGGCGCACCAGGCTGCGGATCAGCTCGGCACGCTCATCACCGTCGGCTTTGCCGCGCAGATCTTTTTCCACGTCTATCAGAATATCGGCATGACCATCGCGCTCATGCCCATCACCGGTCTGCCGCTGCCGCTCATCAGCTATGGCGGCACCTTCCTCGTCATGGTGATGTTTGGCCTCGGGCTCGTGAATAGCGTCTGGATCCATCGCAAGGCGCTGCCTTGAGGATGCGCTACTGGTCCGCGTTCACTGCTGGCAAGTATTCGCCGGGAGCGACTTTCACGTAGTAGCGCTCTGCGGCGTCCGATCCCTTCGGATCGAGCTGTCGGTAGATGGTGATCCCCGCGGCTGCATCGCTGCCGGCCACATGCATCTCCGTGTCTCGCAGCTTCACGCGTTCGCCTGCTGGGATCTGGAAAAGGCGACCCTCCCACGAGATGGCAGCGGGCGCGGCGGGGTCGGACGGCGGGGCGAAGAACTTCACGTCGCCCACCGCGGTCACCTCCTGCCAGCCCTCGATCTGCGCGCGGCGCTGCCGGTCGAAGATCGCCAGCGCGAGGACCAACGCGATCCCGATGAGCAGCACGGCCCCGACCCGAAACGCCGTCGCGCCACCGAAAACCTGCGCGGGCTGCGGATCGTTGGTCGGGGACTCATTCATCGCTCGCACCCTATGCGGCCCCGCGGAGGGAGGCGAGCGTTTCGGCCTGCTCACCCGAGCAGGATGAGCAGGAAGACGAACACCACCGCGCCGATGCCGAGCCCGAGCCAGAGGCGGAGCGATCGGCGCACTTCCACGGGATTCTCGGTCGAAGACACATGCAGCGAGGCGAGCAGCGCCTGCTCCCGCTCCTGAACGAGAAAGCGGCTCCGGCGCACCCGCTCCAGCGCCTGCGGTTGATTCATCGGCGCGATGCCGCTGTCGGCCAGCACCCGCCCCACCTCGCGATAGGGATTGGCCTTCGCGCCCTCCAGCGACGCAAACTTCTCTTCGAACTCAGCGCGCTGGCGCTCGAGTTCCTTGATCTTCCCCGCGAGTTCCGCGTCCGCGAAGCGGAAGCCGTGGTGCAGTTCGCTTTCCTCCCGGTCGAGCTGGGCGCGGCGGAGGCGATTGCGGTCGAGCTTCCCCTCCAGCGCGCGGATCTCGGAGACCGCCCGCAGATGCTGCATGCGCAGATCGGCGATTTCATTCGGGATCGCCCCGGCGCGTTCGCGCAGATACAGCAGCTCCTCCTTGATCGCCGCCGAATGCCCGACGGTGCCGGCCACTTCGGCATAACGCCGGGAGCACTCTCGCAGTTCGCGATCCAGTTCGGGCATTCGCATTTCAAGAGTCGGCTCGATCTGCCGCTTCTCCGCGACCTCCCGCTCCGCGGCAGCGTCTTCGGCCTCAAGGTGCCGGCGCTCTGCATCGAGCGCGGCCTGCTCTTTCTCGAAGTGCTTGCGCCCGGCCTCGCGAGCTTCCGTCTCGTCGCGCAAGGCCCGGCCGACGGCGGCACTCTCGTTCGTGGCGCGCGCCTGTTCGCGCTCATATTCGACGAGGCGCTCGACCTGCGCCTGGGTGTTTTCATCATAGTCCGCCTGCTGCCATCCGAGCAGGCCGAGGGTCGTCTCCGCCTTTTCGAGCTGCCGACCCGCCAGGAAGACCCGCAGTCGGAGCACGAACCGGAGGAGTCGCCGGAAGATCTCCCGCAGTCCTGGCGCAAAATAGTCCACTAACGAAAGTTCGGAATTCGAAGCTCGAAGCTCGAAACAATATTCAAATGTCTGAAATGCCGGAAACCGACGGTGCGCGTGCTCATAGGTTTTCGTTCATTTCCATTCGTTGGGATTTGTTTCGGATTTCGAGCTTCGAGCTTAGAGCTCTTCCGCTCTTCCCCCTTCAGTCTTCCGCCGAGCTCGCCAGCTTCGCCAGGATGCTGAAATCCTCGAGCGTCGTGGTGTCGCCGACTATCTTCTGGCCGGCGGCGACTTGCTTGAGCAGACGGCGCATGATTTTCCCCGAGCGGGTCTTGGGCAGGCCTTCGGTGAAGCGGATCTCATCCGGCGTCGCCACGGGACCGATGACGGTGCGGACGTGCCGGCGCAACTCATCTCCCAGCTCCGGCGTGGATTTGACGCCCTGCTTCACCGTCACAAAGCAGACCACGGCCTGCCCCTTCAATTCGTCCGGACGACCGACGACCGCGGCCTCCGCCACCGCGCTGTGCGAGACCAGCGCTCCCTCGACTTCCGCGGTGCCGAGGCGATGGCCGGCGACGTTCAACACGTCGTCGATGCGGCCGATGATGAAGAAGTTTCCATCCTTGTCGCGACGCGCTCCGTCTCCGGCGAAGTACATGCCCTTAAACTCGCTCCAATACGTCTCCTGATAGCGCTTTTTGTCGCCCCAAATGGTGCGCAGCATGGACGGCCACGGTTTGCGGATCACGAGTTTGCCGGGCGTGTTGGGCGGCACTTCTTTTCCGAGATCATCGACGACCGCGGCATCGACGCCGAAGAAGGGCAGCGTCGCGGTGCCAGGCTTCGTCGGCGTGGCGCCGGGGAGCGGCGTGATCATGTGCCCGCCGGTCTCGGTCTGCCACCAGGTATCGACGATCGGGCAGCGACCGCCGCCGATCACATTGTAGTACCACATCCACGCTTCGGGATTGATCGGCTCGCCGACGGTGCCGAGCAGACGCAGCGAGGAGAGATCGTACTTCTTCGGCCATTCGTCACCCCACTTGATGAAGGCGCGAATCGCCGTCGGCGCGGTGTAGAGGATCGAGACCGCGTACTCTTCGATAATCTTCCAGAAGCGCCCATTGTCCGGCCAGTTTGGCGCGCCTTCATACATCACCGCGGTCGCACCCATCGCGAGCGGGCCATAGACGATGTAGGTGTGGCCCGTGACCCAGCCGACATCGGCTGTACACCAGTACACATCCTCGTCGCGCAGATCGAAGACGTACTTGCACGACGTCACTGCGCCGAGCAGGTAGCCGGCGGTGGTGTGCAGGATCCCCTTCGGCTTCCCCGTCGAACCGCTCGTGTAGAGGATGAAAAGCGGATGCTCGCTATCGAGCTCGACGGGCGGGCACTCGGCATCGACGTATTCGAGCTCGCGGTGCCACCAGAAGTCGCGCCCCTGCTCGATGTGGATGTCATTCGCCGCACGGCGAAAGACGATCACAGTCTTCACCGGATGCGCGCCCCCTTTGAGCGCAGCGTCCACATTCGCCTTCAGCGGGACGATGCTCCCGCGCCGATAGCCGCCATCGGCGGTGATGATCGCGACGGCGCCGCTGTCGAGCACGCGGTCCTTGATCGACTCCGCGCTGAACCCGCCGAAGACTACGGAATGCACGATGCCGAGACGCGCGCAGGCCAGCATCGCGATCGCCGCCTCGGGGATCATCGGCATGTAAATGATCACGCGCTCGCCCTTCTTGATCTTGTGGCGCTTGAGCACGTTCGCGAAGCGGCAGACTTCGCGATGCAGTTGCTGGTAAGTGAGCACGCGCTTCTCGCCCGGCTCGCCTTCCCAGATGATCGCCGCCTTGTTCTGCCGCGCGGTGCCGAGGTGCCGGTCCAGACAGTTCTCCGCGACGTTCAGCTTTCCGCCCACAAACCACTGCGCATACGGCGCCTTCCAATCGAGCACCTTCTTCCACTTCGCCGTCCACTTCAGGTCCGCCGCCTCGCGCGCCCAGAATTTTTCGGGCTTCTTCACCGACTCCACCCAGAGCTTGCGATACTGCGCGAGCGACTGGATGCGCGCCTTTTTCGCGAAGTCTTTGGAAGGTTTGAAGACGCGGTTTTCGACGAGGAGAGACTCAGTGTTCTTGGGCATGGGGTCGTGCGCTGTGCCTACCCGGCCCCTCCCCGCCGGGCAATTCAAACTTGCGAGCGCCGCGCACAAACCCGCCTCGCGAGAAGCCCCGCCACCCAGATGCCTGCAAAATCCGCCGCGAGATCGAGCGCGTCGCAATTCCGGTTCTCGGTCAACACCTGTGACAACTCCTCGACCGTGGCGAGCGCTCCGACGATGAGGCTGCCGAGCAGCCAGCCCCGCCAGGAGCGGCACGCGAGGCTCATGTTCACGAAATAAGCCAGTCCCCCGATGAGGCCGAAGTGGGCAATCTTATCCCCGCCCGAACTCTGCACCGCGGCAAAGAACTCGATGGCGTAGCCGAAGTCCGCGAGGAAAATGACCCAGCAAACGAACGCAAACGCGAGGAGCGTCGGCAGCCAGCGTTTCACGCTGGAGGAGCGATCAGAAGAGTTCACCTTGTCCGGATGGCGGTGGCGAGGGCGCCGGCGTCGAGCTGCCTGCTTCGGTGCGCACTTCCGCGGTCAGCGATTTGAATTCGCACGACTCCAGCGCGGCGATGAGTTCGGGGTAACGCGGCGCGATGCGCAGGTCGGCGAGCGGCTTGGGAAGAGGGAGATCGAAGTCGAGACGGACCATCTCGCGGTTCTGTGCGATCTGGGCGCGGGCGGCCTCCAGTCTCGCGCGGAGCTTTTCGTTTTTCACCGCGCCGAGATCGGCGAGGAGCGCGTCGAGGCCGCCGTGGGCGGCCATGAGGGTCGCGGCGGTCTTCGGCCCGATGCCGTCCACGCCGGGGATGTTGTCCACGCTGTCGCCGACGAGCGCGAGCACTTCGCCGATCTGCGCGGGCTCGACGTTCCACTTTCTCCGCACGGCTTCCGCGCCGAGCAGGGCAAAGGAATCGCCGGGCGCGGCGAGGTCGGTTTTGTTCGTGGAATAGACGCGGACGTGTTCGTTCACGAGCTGGAAGAGATCCTTGTCATTCGTCGCGAGCACGACACTGTCGCCCCGCCCGCGCGCCTCGACGGCATAGGAGGCCATGAGGTCGTCGGCTTCGGTGTCCGGCAGGCCGAGGCTGGCAAAACCGAGCAGCGGCACGAGCTTTTGGATGAAGTCGAGTTGCGGGCGCATCTCGTCGGGCATCTCGGCGCGTTGCTGCTTGTACTCCGGCTGCAACTCGGTGCGTCGCTGCGGCAGGCCCATGTCCCACACCACGGCGCCGAGGTCCGGCGCGAGATCGGCGACCATCCGGCGCAGCGTTTTCACAAAGCCGTAGATCGCATTCGTCGGCGTGCCGTCGCGCTTGCGCAGGTCGCGGATGGCGAAGAACGAGCGATAGACGTAGTAGTGGCCGTCGATGAGGAGCAGTTTCACGCGCGGAAAATTTGAGCGATGCGTGTTGAGTGTTGAGTGGACCCCACTTTTCCGCAAGAAAGCCCGCTCCACATGGAGTGCCAACCCTCCACTCTCTACTCTCAACCCTCTCCATGAATCTCCTCATCCTCGCCGCGGGCTACGCGACCCGGCTCCACCCGTTGACGGAAAAGACGCCAAAGCCTCTGCTCGATGTCGCCGGCAAGCCGATGCTGGAGTGGGTGATCGACAATCTCGCGTTGATCCAAGGCATCGAGAAGGTGTACCTCGTCACCAACAACACGTTCGCGGCCGACTTCCAGACATGGGCCGATCGCTACGACGAGACGCACGCGAAGCTCGCCTTTGAGATCATCAACGACGGCTCGACCAAAGAGTCCGACAAGCTCGGCGCCATCGGCGACATCAATATCTGCATCGCCCGCGCGAATCTCGCCGCCAGCGACCTGATCGTGGTCGCTGGCGACAATCTCTTCAGCCAGAGTCTCGAAGGATTCGGCGCCCACTGCCAGGCCGCGGGCACGCCCGTGCTGGGCATCTACGATGTGGGCTCACTCGATGAGGCGAAGAAGTACGGCGTCATCGCAGTCGATGGCACGGGCACGATCACCAGCTTTGAGGAAAAGCCCGCCGAGCCCAAGAGCACCTTGATCGGGATCGCGCTCTATTATTACCCGAAAGAAACCGTCGCGATGATCCCCACGTACATGGCCGCGGGCAACAACCCCGACCATCCGGGCCGCTTCATTCAATGGCTCTACCAGCGGGCGCCCGTCGGAACCTGGAAAGTGCCGGGCACCTGGTTCGACGTCGGGAGCAAGGAGATGCTCGAAGAGGCAAACCGGATCTTCGCCGACCTCAGGAAGTAGGCAGCGACCACCGCTGCCCAGACCGCGCCCAAGCCTTCACGCACAGCGGCTTAGTAACGACACCGCGGCAATTCGTGCCGGTTTCGTCACTTGACGCGCCTACCACCGGCGTCTAGCGTCCGGCAAATACCGGCACAAAACCAAAGTGGGCCTCCAACCCACTTTTTTTTGTCTTCGGGAATCTTCCATTTCTATGAACAGCGAAATCCTGGCAGGGCTCGATTTTTTTGAGCGCGACAGGGGCATCAAACGAGAGGTGCTCCTGGAGGCGATGAATACTGCACTTCTGGCCGCCGCCCGCAAAGCGGTGGGGCCGGCACGCGATTTGCGTGTCGAGATCGATTCGAAATCCGGCGAGATCAAGGCGTATGCCAAGCTGACGGTGGTCGAGAAAGTCGTGAACAGGCACGACGAGATCCGTCTGGAACTGGCCCAGAAATTCAACAAGGAGGTCAAGCTCGGCGACGATCTGGAAGTGCCAGTGACGCCGAAGGATTTCGGGCGCATCGCCGCGCAGACCGCCAAGCAGGCCATGATGCAGCGCATCCGGCAGGCGGAGAAGGAGATGATTTACGACGAGTTCAAGGACCGTGCGGGCGAGATCGTGAGCGGCACGGTGCGGCGCTTCGAGCGCTCGGACGTGATCGTCGATCTCGGAAAATTCGAGGCGACCATGCCAAATCGCGAGCGCGTCCAGACCGAGGATTACAACGTCGGCGATCGCCTCCGCGCGTACGTCGTGGCGGTGGAAAACGGCCCGCGCGGCCCGGAAATCATCATCTCACGCAGCCATCCGAATTTCGTCCGCCGCCTCTTCGAGACGGAAGTCGCGGAGATCGGCGATCGCACCGTGGAAATCAAAGGGATCGCCCGCGAGGCCGGCTACCGCACGAAGGTGGCAGTCTGGAGCGCGAACGACAAGGTGGACCCCGTCGGCGCGTGCGTCGGCATGCGTGGCGCGCGGGTGAAGAACATCGTCCGTGAGCTCAACAACGAGAAGGTGGACATCATCCGCTGGAGCGCGGACGTGAAGGAATTCGTCCAGGAGGCGCTCAAGCCCGCGAAGATCAAGAGCATCAGCCTCGATGAAGCGAAGAAGCATGTGCTCATCAAGGTCGATGAAGATCAGCTATCGCTCGCGATCGGCAAGCGCGGTCAGAACGCGCGGCTGACTTCCCGCCTGAGCGGTTGGGAGATCAATATCGAGAAGGACGAATCCGCCGCGGAGGTCTTCAAGGACAAGCTGCACCAGGCCGAGAAAGCTCTCATGGATGCGCTCACCATCGACGAGGCCACGGCGACCGCGCTCGTCAAGAATGGCCTCGGCAGTCTCGATACGCTCGTCGAGGTCGAGCCCCAGGATATCGCCGATGCGATTGAAATCGACCTCGCGAAGGCGACCGAGATTCACGAAGCCGCCAAAGGCGCCCACGCCGGACGCTCCACCCAGTAGGAGCCATGAACCCGACCTCTGCCCACCATTTCGATGCCGACCAAAACAACCTCCAAAGCCAGCGCAAAGAAAGCCGATGTCGCGAAGCCGAAGGCCGCGAAGTCCGCTACTGCGCCCAAGACTGCCGCCCGCACCGAAGAGCCCGCTGAATCCAAGCGCGCGAAGGAAGCGCCTGAAGCCGCCAAGCCAGCGGCGAAACCCGAGCCGGTCGTGGATCTGCTCGCCCCCAAGGAAAAGAAGGTTCGCCCGAAACGTGAGGCCGCCGAGGGCGAAAGGCTCCACGTCCCGATCTCAAAAATCCTCGAGGCCGAACAGCCGAAGCCGGTTCGAGCCCCGGAACCGGCGCCCGCTCCTGCCACACCGGCCGAGGAAGCGCCCGCCGGCGCCGAAGGCGAGGGCGAAGCGAAGACGGATGAAAAGCTCATCCACCTGAAGCCGCCCTTCACGGTGAAGGACTTGGCCGACGCGATGGGCATCAAGGTCTTCAAAATCAACGGCGACCTGATCGAGTACAACATCTTCGTAACGTCACACAACCAGCACATCGAACCCGAGATCGCGACCAAGGTCTGCGCGAAGCACGGCTTCACTTTTGAAAAGGAGAAGCGCAAGGAAGGCGGCGGCGTCCACAAGGTCGCCGAAGTCATCGCTCCGCCTCCCGAGCCGGAAGCGCCGAAGGTCGAGGAACTCCGCAACCGCGCCCCGATCGTCACCTTCATGGGCCACGTCGATCACGGAAAGACGACGCTCATGGATGCGATCCGCAAGACCCGCGTGGCCGCAGGCGAAGCGGGCGGCATCACCCAGCACATCGGCGCCTATGCGGTAAAGGTGAAGGATCACACGATCACCTTCCTCGACACTCCAGGCCATGCGGCATTCACCGCAATGCGTGCCCGCGGCGCGAGTGTCACGGATATCGTCGTCCTCGTCGTCGCCGCAGACGACGGCATCATGCCGCAGACTATCGAGGCGCTGAACCATGCGCGCGCCGCCAAAGTCCGCATCATCGTCGCGATCACCAAGATCGACGTGCCCGGCGCGAACATCGACAAGGTCAAGGGCCAGCTCCAGGAAAAGGGCCTCGTGCCCGAGGATTGGGGCGGAGATATCGGCGTGTGTCCGGTCGCCGCGATCAAAGGCACCGGCCTCAACGACCTGCTCGAACGCATTCTCCTCGATTCCGAAATGCTCGAGCTCAAGGCCAGCACCGAAGCCGCCCCGCGAGGTTCCGTGATCGAAGCGCAGGTCGAGCAGGGCCGCGGCCCGACCGCCACCGTCATCGTCAAGATGGGCACGCTCAAGATCGGCCAGCCTTTCATCTGCGGAAAATTTTCCGGCAAGGTGAAGTCGCTCATCGACGATCTGGGCAAGCCGATCAAATCCGCCGGACCTTCCACCCCATGCAAAGTGCTCGGCTTTGCCGGACTGCCCAATGCCGGCGACGAACTGGTCGGCATGGAGAGCGAACGCGACGCCCAGCGCCTGAGCGACGATCGCGTGAATCATGAGCGCCTCGGCAAGCTCCAGACGCCGCACCGTGCGCGCCTAGAGGATCTCATGGCGACCATCGCCGCCGGTCAGAAGCCCGTCCTCCACGTCGTCATCAAGAGCGATGTGCAAGGCTCCGTCGAAGCCATCTCCACTTCGCTCAACCAGATCGAGAGCACCAAGATCGACCTCAACATCGTCCACGCCGCCGTCGGGCCGATCAACGAGAACGACATCCTCCTCGCCACCGCGAGCAACGCCGTCGTCATCGGCTTCAACGTGAAAGTCGAGGCCGTCGCCGCCGCCACCTCGAAGCGCGAGAACATCCAGATCAAACTCTTCTCGATCATCTACGAACTCATCGACCAGGTGAAGGAAGCGATGGCCGGGATGCTCGAACCCGAGAACCGCGAGAGCGTCATCGGCCACGCCCTGGTCAAGAAAGTATTCGAGCTCTCCAAAGGCCTCGTCGCCGGTTGCGAAGTCAAGGATGGCCGCATCGCCCGCTCCGCGCGCGCCCGCGTGCTCCGCGGTCGCACCCCGATCTACGATGGCGGCCTCGCGACCCTGCGCCGCTTCACCGACGATGTGAAGGAAGTCCGCAGCGGCCTCGAATGCGGCATCAAGCTCGGCGACTTCAACGACTACGAGCCCGGCGACGTCATCGAGTGCTACACCCTGGAGAAAGTCCCGCAGAAGCTCTGACGCGGGGGAAGTGGAGGGTTGAGAGTTGAGAGTTGAGTGGCGCCTTTGCCACCTCGCTCCCGCCTCACCGAAACCGCCACTCAACACTCAATTGAGCCGCCCGCCTTCGCCCCGGCTCCATCTTCGATTCTCATCCCTCAACTTTCCCATGAAACATCGCCTCGAACGGGTCAATGAGCTGATCAAGCGGGAGCTTGGTGAACTGGTCGTGCGGCAGTGCCGGTTCACGGCGCCGCTCGTCACCATCCAGCAGGTCGATGTCACGCCCGACCTCAAGCACGCGCACATCTTCGTCAGCGTCATCGGCACTGTGGAAGAGCAGAAGCAGGCCCTCGCCACACTGCACGATGCGCGCCCCGATCTGCAGCGGGCGCTCTCCAAGCGGGTCGTGCTGAAATTCACGCCGCACCTGCACTTCAAGCTCGATATCGCCGCCGAGCGCGGCGACCGCGTCCTGCACATCCTCGAGGAACTCCACCTCCCCGATCCCCTCACCGCACCTTCAGATGTCGAACCCGAAAAGGAGTAGGATTCCCGGGCGTAAGCCAGCCCTCGCCGAAACGCCACCGGTCTATCCTCCCCTCTGATGAAACCAAATTGCAGCCTCGAGGAAATCGCCGCCGTCCTGCGGGAGAAGCAGCGCTTCGTCGTCTTCAGCCACGTCCGCCCCGACGGCGACGCCCTCGGCTGCACGCTCGCGATGGCGCACTGCCTCCGCCAGCTCGGCAAGGATGTGACTGCGTGGAACGACGAAGGAGTGCTCGAGAAATTCCACTATCTGCCTGGTCACGAACTCGTGTCCGCGCCGCCAGCAGAGCCGCAGGCATTCGAGGTCGCCATCGTCCTCGACGTGAGTGTGCTCGACCGCGTCGGAAAATGTCTGCCCGCCGTGAAGCGCGCCGACGTGTGGATCAATATCGACCATCACGTCACCAACCCGAGCTTCGGCGATCTCGTCCACATCGACTCCACCGCTCCGGCCACCGGGCAGATTCTCTACGAGCTCTTCCGCCAGTGCGATCT
>JBGSYE010000252.1:0-4436 GCA_041751075.1 Chthoniobacteraceae bacterium | reverse complement strand
CGCGAGCTGCCGGTGCCGTATTCCTGGCCGGCGAAGATCATCAGCGGCACGCCGGCGGCCTGATATTTCATCGACGCATCGTAGATGGAGACGGTCTCGCCGTTGTATTTCGTGACGCCGCCTTCGGTGCCGGGGACCATGAGATTTTTGATCCGCACATTGGCAAAGGTGCCGCGGGTCATGATGCGATCGTTACCGCGGCGGCTGCCGTAGCTGTTGAAGTCCTCGGGCGCTACGCCGTTCTCGGTGAGGAATGCGCCTGCGGGACTGGTCTTCTTGATCGCGCCGGCGGGGCTGATGTGATCCGTGGTGACGCTGTCGCCAAAAATGCCGAGGGCGCGCGCGCCTTTGATCTCCGCGATGTGGCCAGGCTCCATGCCGAAATCCGCGAAGAAAGGCGGCTCCTGGATGTAGGTGCTCTTTTCATCCCACGCATACACCTCGCCGACAGTGCCCGGGATTTCGTTCCACTTCGGGTTCTGCGTGGCGAAGTCGGTGTAGAGCTTGCGGAAGACTTCGGGCTTGAGCGCGCTCGACATGGCGTCGCGCACTTCGGCGAGCGTCGGCCAGAGGTCGCGCAGATACACGTCGGCACCGCCCTTGTCTTTCCCGAGCGGGTCCTTGCTCAAGTCGAGATCGACGCGACCGGCGAGGGCAAAGGCGACGACGAGCGGCGGCGACATCAGGAAGTTCGCCTTGATGTTCTGATGCACGCGCGCCTCGAAATTACGGTTGCCGCTCAGGACGCTGGCGGCGACGAGGTCGTTCTTGATGATGGCTTCCTCGAGCGCCGGGTGCAACGGGCCGCTATTGCCGATGCAGGTGGTGCAGCCGTAGCCGACGGTCTGAAAGCCGAGCTGGTCGAGATACGCCTGGAGCCCGGTCTTGGTGAGGTAATCGGTGACGACGCGGGAGCCTGGCCCGAGCGAAGTCTTGACGGCGGGATTCACGTTCATCCCGCGCTCCACAGCTTTCTTCGCGAGCAGCCCCGCGCCGAGCATCACGCTCGGATTGCTCGTATTCGTGCAGCTCGTGATCGCGGCGATGAGTACGCTGCCGTGGCCGATCTCCACGTCTCCGGGTTTGTAAAAGCTCGATTGCAAATCTTCCGCGACGGCCGGCGTCGGACGATTGGTGATCATCTCCGCGGAATTCATCGGCTCGCCGGGAGTGATCGCCGGCATCGTGTGCTCGTGCTTCGTGGTGGAGCCGTCGATGTGGATGCTGATCTTCTTCGCCAGCTCCCCGGCGGTCTTGCCGAAGCCGCCTTCCAGCACCGGCTTGCTGAAGAGCGCCTGGAAGGTGGAACCGAGTTCGTTGAGGACGATGTGATCCTGCGGGCGCTTCGGTCCGGCGACCGCGGGTACGACGGTCGAGATGTCGAGTTCGAGATCGACGCTGTAGTCGCACTGCCCCTTCACCGGGATGCCCCAGAGGCCCTGCGCCTTGTAGTAGTTTTCAAAGGCGGTCACGGACTCCGCGCTGCGGCCCGTGCCTTCCAGGTAGGCCGTCGTCTCCTCGTCCACGCCGAAGAAGCCCATCGTCGCGCCATACTCGGGCGCCATATTTGCGATCGTCGCGCGATCCACCACCGGCAGCGACTTCGCCCCCGGCCCATAAAATTCGACGAACTTTCCGACGACCTTCGCCTTGCGCAGCATCTGCGTGACGTGCAGCACCACGTCGGTCGCGGTCACCCCTTCTTTCACCGCGCCGGTGAGATGCACGCCGACGACTTCCGGCGTGAGGAAATACACCGGTTGCCCGAGCATCCCGGCTTCCGCTTCGATGCCGCCGACACCCCAGCCGACGACGCCGAGACCGTTGATCATGGTGGTGTGCGAGTCCGTGCCGACGAGCGTGTCGGGGTAATAGACGCCATCCTTTTCGAGCACGCCCTTGGCGAGATATTCGAGATTCACCTGATGCACGATGCCGATGCCGGGTGGCACCACGCCGAAGGTCTTGAACGCCTGCTGACCCCATTTGAGCAGCATGTAACGCTCGCGGTTGCGTTTGAATTCGAGATCGAGATTGAGCTGCAACGCCTGCGCCGAGCCGAAGAAATCCACCTGCACGGAGTGATCCACCACGAGGTCCACGGGCACGAGGGGCTCGATCATTTTCGGATCGCGTCCGAGCCGTGCGACCGTCGAGCGCATCGCGGCGAGATCGACGAGCAGCGGCACTCCGGTGAAGTCCTGCAAGACCACGCGCGCGACGACGAAGGGGATCTCGACCTGCGCTGGCGACTTCGCGTTCCAATTCGCAAGCGCGCGCACATCCTCTTCGCGCACGCGTTTGCCATCGCAGTTGCGCAGCACCGATTCGAGCACGATGCGGATGGAGATCGGGAGGCGCGAGATCGGCCCGATGCCCAGTTTTTCCAAGGCAGGCAGAGAAAAGAGCCGGCCCTGTGGGTGGTTCCCTGGGTCAAACGTCTGCAGTGTCTTGAAGGCGTCGTTCATGATGGGCGGACAGCAAAGCGAAGCCCCGCCTGCGCAGCAAGTGCGGATCGCCCCCGCCGCGCGCTCGCCAGCAGCACGCACGGTGCTGGCGGGCCAGTGATTTCCCTTGCTGGACTCTCCCACTCCGCCACCGTGCCACTGCCTTGCCGCACCTTGTCTCCACTCCCGCCCCAGCGCCTTCGCTCCTCGATCTCACCTACGGCGGGATCGAGCTCGAACTCGTGGCCGCTGGCTTGCGCCCGGCACATGCGCGACCGCTCTGGCGGGCGATCCATCGGGAGACGGAGACGGTGCTCGCTACGCGATCGGATTTTCCGCCGCCGCTCCGACGCTGGGTGGCGGAGCGCGGAGATGAAGACGCTCCCGAGGCGGTCGCCGAAACGCGGAGCAGTGACGGACTCACGCGCAAGTATCTGCTCCGGCTCGCGGATGGGCAGACGGTCGAGACGGTGGTGATGGGTTATCCGGGCCGCTTCACCGCTTGCGTCAGCACCCAGGCGGGTTGCGCGATGGGCTGCGTCTTTTGCGCCACCGGGCAGATGGGATTTGTGCGCCATCTCCGGCCCGGCGAGATCGTCTCGCAAGTGTTGCATGCACAGCGCGATCTGCGCGCCCGCGGCGAAGCGGGGTTGCGCAACCTCGTGCTCATGGGCATGGGCGAGCCATTGCACAACTACGATGCGGTGATGACCGCGCTCGAAATCATCGCCGACAGGCGCGGGATGAATCTCGGGCCGGGACGCATCACCATCAGCACCGTGGGAGTCGTGCCGGGTATTCGGCGCCTCGCAGCGGAACGTCAGCCGTGGAGTCTCGCGGTGAGCCTTCATGCTGCCGATGAAGAGGAACGCGCCGCTCTGGTGCCCGTGAGCCGGCGCTGGCCGCTCTCCGATCTCATGGCCGCCTGCCGCACTTACGGTGAGAGGACAGGGCGCCGGATTTTCTATGAGTGGACGTTGATCGCCGGAAAGAACGACTCGCCGGAGCACGCCGCGCGACTGGCCCGCCTGCTTGCAGGGATCGACGCGCATGTGAATCTCCTCCCGCTGAATCCCACGGAACGCTATGAGGGAGCAGCGAGCGACCCGGCGGTGGCGACCCGATTCCAAGGCGTGCTGCGTGCCGCGGGGATCCCGAGCACGGTGCGGCAGCGGCGCGGGATCGACATGGCCGCGGGCTGCGGACAGTTGCGCTCCAGCCTACGCCGCGCCCAGTCGTGACTGCACTACGAGGGTCAGCGCTTTCAGGCCGAGTTCGTTCAAGTTGAACGGCTTCGCGACGAAGCGATGCATCTCGCTACCCAGCGCCGCGACACGCTCCGCGGCAGAGACGTGGCCGCTGACAAAGATAATCGGCGTCGTCCGATGATGCGGAATCTCCCGGAGGCGTTTCTGGAGGTCGATGCCGCTCATGCCCGGCATGTCCACGTCGAGCACCACGAGATCGCACGGCGCCGCGGTGAAATCCGCGAGGGCGGCCTCGGGCCGCACGGCATATTTGGTCTGAAAGGCGATCTTCTCGAAGGCCATCGCGATGCACTCGCAGTTGTCCACGTCATCATCGACCGAATAGACGAATGCGCCCGTAGGGTCGGGATGTTTATCGGGCGCCTTGATCGAGCAGAGCCGCTCGATCACCTCGAGTGCTTCCGCGAGGTTTGGGAGCGCGGCGGGGATCTTGGCGGGAGCCTTGCGCAGCCAGGCCGCGTATTCTGCGGCGACGGTGGCGAGACGCTGTGTGGCGACGCACCCCGACGCCTCGCTGCGTCCGGCCAGCGCTTGCAGTTGCTTGCTGAATTGATCGAGTGACTCGCTGGCCTCCGGCCCGTCCTTGATTCCGTCGAGACGCGTGTGCAGCGCCGTCAGGCCGGGGTCCTTGCGGGTGTAAGGTATGGGCATCGACTCGGCGGGGGCGACAGGCTCCACGGCGACGGGGGAAGGAGCGAGCGGCGCACGCAGCGCGGCGACC
>JBGSYE010000251.1:0-7233 GCA_041751075.1 Chthoniobacteraceae bacterium | reverse complement strand
GAAAGCTGGCCGCGCTCCATCTGGCGGAGCTTGTGCTCCCACTCGCCGGTCAACTCGGGCTTGGTCAGCGCCTCGACCTGCACATTGCGCAGCAAGGTGATGAGCGAGATGCCCTTCGCCGTGACGAAAAGCTCGCGTCCCTGCCGGAGCAGATAGCCTTCGTAGATCAGGCCCTCGATGGTCTGCGCGCGCGTCGCCGGAGTGCCGAGGCCGCGCTCGGCCATCGCTTCGCGCAGCTCCTCGTCATCGACCAGCTTGCCCGCGCCTTCCATCGCAGAGAGCAACGTCGCTTCAGAAAAGCGCGCCGGCGGCTTCGTCTCGCATTCCTTGATCTCGATCCCTTCGGTCTGCGCCGTCTCACCTGCGCGGATCGGCACGATGGCGCGATCATTTTCGCCCTCGCCCTCCGCCTGCCGGCCATACACCGCGAGCCAGCCCGGATCGACGATCACCTTGCCCTCGGTCTTGAACTTCTCCGCCTCCACCGTGGTGATGCGCGTCGTCACCTCAAATTGCGCCGAAGGATAAAACACCGCGATGAAGCGCCGCGCGACCATGTCGAAAATCTTATGCTCCTTCTCGTCGAGGCTCTTCGCGGTCGCGCCCGTCGGCACGATGGCAAAGTGATCGCTGACCTTCGCGTTATTGAAGATGCGCTTGTTCGGCTTCACCCAGCCCTGCTGGAGCGCCTTCGTCGCGTGTGTGGATAGCGAGACGTCGTCAAAGCTCGTCATCACCTGCTTCGCCGTCGCGACATGATCCTCCGGCAGGTAGCGCGAGTCGGTCCGCGGATAGGTGAGCACCTTGTGCTTCTCGTAGAGGGCCTGGGCGATCTGGAGCGTCATCCGCGCGGGGAATCCGAAGCGCTGATTCGCCTCCCGTTGGAGCGTCGTGAGGTCGTAAAGCTGCGGACTGATCTGCGAAGTCGGCTTCTTCTCCTCCTCGATCGTCCCCGGCTTGCCGTCGCATTTCGCTTTGATCGCATCCGCCTTTTCCTTCTCCCAGATGCGCTCGGCCTTGCCGTCCTCGTCGCCCGCTTTCTTGCTGTATTTCTCGTCAAACCAGCGCCCGCGATAGCTCCCCGCGGCCACGCCGAAGTCGCCATACACCTCCCAATAAGTCCGCGGTTTGAAGGCCCGGATGCGCTCTTCGCGTTCGACCAGGATCGCCAGCGTCGGCGTCTGCACACGCCCCGCCGTGGTCTTCTGAAAGCCGCCCATCGCCTTGGTGTTGAAGGCGGTCAGCGCGCGGGTCGAATTGATCCCCACCAGCCAGTCCGACTCGCTCCGCGAAGTCGCCGCATCCGCCAGTGGGCGCATTTCCTCGTCGCTCCGGAGGTTCTGGAATGCCGTGCGAATCGCATCGGGCGTCATGGATTGCAGCCAGAGGCGCTTCGCCGGTTTCTTGCAGCCAGTATGGCGGATCACGTTGCGGAAGATGAGCTCGCCCTCGCGCCCGGCGTCGCAGGCGTCGATCACGGCATCCACGTCCTTCCGCTTCAGGAGCTTCGTCAGCACTTTCAGCCGGTTCACGTTTTTCTCGATCGGCACCAGCGCAAACTCCGGCGGGAGTGACGGCAGATTCTCCATGTTCCACTTCCCACGCGCCGGCTCAAATCCCTCCGGCGGAGCCAGTTCAAGCAGATGCCCGACCGCCGAGGAGATCACATATTGCTCGTTCTCAAAGAAATCCTTGTCCTTCTTGAATTTCCCGAGTGCCCTGGCCAGATCACCCGCCACGCTGGGCTTTTCTGCGATGATGAGAGTCTTGGCCATGAAGGGATTACAAAAGAGGTGAAGATCACAACCCGGCGGCCAGTACCGCGCCAGCCGAGGAGGGCGGGAAGCTGGAAGAGTCCTCCGGGGTTGGCAAGCGGGTTTTTGAAGCGTAGAGCCAGCGTGCTTTCCAGGCCGCTCGCTATCCCATCGCGTCGATAGCAAGCTGCCGGGACGGATGTGCTCGATGTGGAAGCGTGTCTGGCTCCGCGACTTGGGCGAGATGGCAAAACCCGCAGCGATCACCCGCCCGGCGGCGAACCACATCGCGGGTCGCTGCGGAAATCATGCGCGACCTGCGAGCACCACTCTGGCGCGTGCCTGGAGGATCGCTACGAGATCACCCAGCAGGATCGAAGCGTCGTATTCTTCGGTCTCCGCTGGCGTCAATTGGCCTTCACTGGCTTTGCCGGCCAGTTCGTCGAGACGGGCCTGCGTCTCCGGATCGCTCGGGGCAGCGAGTAGTGCCTGCGCGCTTTCCGTCGTGAGGCAGCGAGCGACCGGGGAAATGACGCGCTCCAAGGTGGCGTGGGTGGCGTTGGTCGGCATCGCCGGAGATTAGCGGAGGGGAAAAGTCCCGCAAGCGATGGGTGTGATCTGGAGCCCGCCGGCCGTCACACCAGCCGCACGAACTGCTGCCCAGGGAGCTGCCGGACGAGGCGTTTCATTTCCAGACTGAGCAGCGTGGAGGTGACTCGCGGGGTCGGCAGGCCGGTGCGGGCCACGATGGTGTCGAGCGGGGTCTCGTCCATTTCCACGGCATCGAGGATGGCGCGGTCTTCGGCGGAGAGCTTGTCGAGCCAGGCGGCAGGGCTGCCCTGCGGTGCGGGCTTTTCGGGGAAAAGGGCGTGCAGGTCGTCGAGCACGTCGTGGGCGCCGGTCACGAGTTTGGCGCCTTGCTGGATGAGGCGGTTCGAGCCGGCGGCGCTCGGTTTGTCGATCTGGCCGGGCACCGCATAGACGAGCCGGCCCTGCTCCAGCGCCTGACCGGCAGTGATGAGCGCGCCGCTGTTGAGTCCGGCTTCGACGACGAGCAGGCCCTCGCCCCAGCCGGCGACGATGCGGTTGCGGTAGGGGAAAGTCTGCGGGCTCGGGGGAAAGGTCATCGGGAATTCCGTCACGACCGCGCCCGAGGCGGCGATCTTCTCGGCGAGGCCGGCATTTTCCGGCGGATAAAGGTCCATGAGGCCGGAGCCAATCACGGCCACGGTCCGGCCTTTTGCGGCGAGGGCGCCCTGGTGCGCGGCGGAGTCGATGCCGCGGGCCATGCCGCTGACGACGGTGAGTCCCGCGTAGGCGAGCTGGTAGCCGAGTTTCTTCGCGCTCTCGGTGCCGTAGTGCGAGGTCTTGCGCGAGCCGACGATGCTGATGGCGCGGTGATCGGCCTCGGTCAGCGTGCCCCAGACGTAGAGGAGGATGGGCGGGTTGTGGATTTGCCGGAGCTGCCGCGGATATTCGGGATCGGTCTGCGCGATGACGTGCGCGCCGAAGTCCCGGATGCGCCCAAGCTCGGCCGGCAGATCGACGTGGCTCTCCCAATGCGCGATGGCGTCCGCCAGCTCCCCGCCGATGCCTTGCACCTGCCGCAGCGCCGCGCCGCCCTCGAGCAGCACCTTTTCCGGCGAATCGAAAACGTCGAGCAGCTTGCGGAGCCGCACGGGGCCGAGATTCGGCACCATGTTCAGCGCGATGCGCGCTTCGAGTTCGGTCATTGCGGCGGGATGCCCGCCCGCACCCGTGCGGCCTGGGCGAGATCGAAATCCTGCGTCACCTGCGATTCCTTGATGTCGAAGTCGTGGCGTCCCGTGGTGATCCGCAGCCGGCCGTTGCTCTTGCGCTGCATGAGGCGCACCTGCTCGCCTGGGATCACGGCGATCACGCCGTTGTCGGTCTTTTTGCTCACGCGCTCCAGCATGTAAAAGAATCCCGGCGGGGCCACACGGCCCGTGCGCGGCAGCTCGGGAGCGGATGGGAGCGTGCCGGGTCGCGGCTTCGTGGGTTCGCCAGTCACGGCGGAGATCACCGGTTGAATGATCGGGTCCACCTTTGGTCCCACCGTGGACCAGTGGCGATGCACGAAGAAGGCGATGGCACCGAGGATGATCAGCACCGGGACGAGGTGCTTCATGGGAGAAATGGGGAGGTGTGCCGCGCCACGGGAAGTGTGTGCGAGGCTGCGAGACTGCGCGGGCGGTGTCAAGCGGTGTGGCTCGGGTACCACACGCGTCTCGCGTGTCGGTCGTCGCGTCTCGCGGCGACGGACTTTCTGCGGCGCCCGGATCGCTCATGAACTCCGCACTTGCCGAAGACGCGGGTTTTCGTCGGGCGGAGCGCTTGCCGGGATGTGCGAGGTGGAAAGTTCGTCAAGGCGGGACGCCTCGACCGACACGCGAGACGCGTGTGGTACCCGGATGCCGACTACGAGCCCTTCCAGTAGTCCGGCAGACCCTTCTTCGTTTCGAGCAGGATGTCGCGCACGGCGGTGCGTTGCGCTTCGGGCAGGGCCGCAAAATCCGGACTCGGGTCGCGACCGTGCAGAATGTCCCAGAGCCGGCGATAAATCTGGTCCCGCATGATCGCGGGGATGGCGTCGAAGGCGGGCGAGTAGATGAGGAAGCTGCACGGGTGCTTGAAGAGGCGCGTCTGTAAATCGAAGTCGCGCAGCGAGCGTCCCTGCGAGTCGCGCAGCCCGCGCGCGGTAAAGTCGCGCACGAACTCCGGATTTCCCACGACGGGCGCCGTGAGCAGCGCCTCCTCGGTGAAGAGCAGATAGCGCAGGAAGGCGTCCACCTTCTTCGTCAGGTACCGCGTGTGGCCATACTGGGCCATCATGATGCGCGTCTCGTAGCTCAGCCGCGTGAAGTAATTGTGCATGTGCCCCTGATGCTCCAGGACCATGAGCGCCACCACGTCGCTGCCTTTGCCGAGGTAGTCGCTTTCGTCGATGAATCCGTCCAGCCTCTTGAGATTCCCGTTGAAGCCCGGCTCCCGCTCCGCGCGCGCAAAATCCGCGGCACCGATGAGATTTCCGCGATGCGGCATGTCCCCGTGCACGCCGGTGACGAACCACCCCGCCCAGCGATCGGCAAAGGGCGTGCAATGCTCAATGTGCGAGACCTCCGTGCCCGGCGCGAGTTCCCCCGTCTCATCGGTGCCCACCGAGCGGACGAAGTGTCCCGGCACCCCGAGCGTGCGCCCCGAGACGTGGCAGCTCAGGCAGTCGGAATCGCGAACGAACCGCGGCTTCTTCGCAGGCGATTGTTCGAGGTGGTAAAAGACGCCGCCGAGCTCCGGGTCCACGGCGCTCACCTCCATGAGCGGCGCGCCGGGGACGTAGCCGAGATACACGTCGTCATTGAAATAGAGGGCGCGCGGATTCTTCGGGGTGATGAAGGGCCGCTGGAGCGAGGTCTTCGAGAAGACGAGCATCTGCGAGCTCTTCGGCACCGCGAGCGCATCGAGCAGCGCCGGGAGCCAGCCAAACTTTTCATCGAAGCGCAGCTTTACCTCGCCCTTGTCGATCCGCTTTTGCAATTCGGCAATCGGTCCACCGGGCGCAGTCGCGCCGTAGGCGATGATCTCCTCGTCGTAGGGGACCACATGCGTCGAGCCCTGGAAATCCTCGGCACGCAGCAAGGATGCGGCGAGCGGCAGCAGGAAAAAGGTGCGACGAAACATGGTCGCCGAAGTACACCGCGCCGCTGCAAAGGCGCTAGAGCGATCTTGGCGGGAAGTGCGCGGGAAATGGGTCTGCCGTAGAGCGCGCATGCCCTCCAGGCTGCTCGCTATCGGCGGTGGCGCATCGGCTGGCGAGCAGCCTGGAAGCCATGCGCGCTCTACGCTGGCCAGCGCGCCGCGGCCTCCGTTAGAAGTGCCGCCCCGCTTATGCCCTCCCGCCCGAAAAAACTCCTCATCGCCAACCGCTCGGAAATCGCCATCCGCATCATGCGCGCGGCATCGGAGCTGCGGCTCCGGACGGTCGCGATCTATGCGCAGGAGGACCGCTTTTCCATGCACCGCTTCAAGGCGGACGAAGCCTACGTGGTGGGCGAGGGGAAGGGGCCAGTCGGCGCGTATCTCGACATCGCCGGCATCGTCGCACTGGCCAAAGAGAAGGGCGTGGATCTCATCCATCCGGGCTACGGATTTCTCTCGGAGAATGCGCAGTTTGCGCGGGCCTGCCGGGAGGCGGGGATCGAGTTCGTGGGGCCAAAGGCGGAGCTGCTGGAGCTCATGGGCGACAAGGTCGCGGCGCGAGCGCTCACCCAGAGGCTGAAGATCCCCACGCTGCCCGGCACCGAGGAGCCGGTGAGCCACCGCGGCGAGGCGCTGAAGGTCGCGGCGCAGATCGGCTTTCCGCTCATCATCAAGGCGGCCTTCGGGGGTGGCGGGCGCGGGATGCGCGTGGTCCACAAGGCGGGCGATCTCGATTCGCTGCTCGATGAGGCGCAGGGCGAGGCGGGGCGCGCGTTTGGCAATCCAGCGGTCTTTCTCGAAAAGTACATCCCCCGTGCAAAGCACATCGAGGTGCAGGTGCTCGGCGACAAACACGGCCACTCGATGCATCTCCACGAACGCGATTGCTCGGTGCAGCGGAGGCATCAGAAAGTCGTCGAGATCGCGCCGTCGGTCGGCCTGAAGGACCAGGTGCGCCACGAACTCTGCGACGCGGCGGCGCGGATCGCGCGGGAGATCGGCTACGACAACGCGGGCACCGTCGAGTTCCTCTACGATCTCGACCGGCACGAGTGGTTCTTCATCGAGATGAACCCGCGCATCCAGGTCGAGCACACCGTCACCGAGCAGATCACGGGGATCGATCTGGTGCGCTCGCAGATTCTCATCGCGCAGGGCCGGCGGCTCGACGAGATCGGCCTCCCCGCGCAGGCCGACGTGCCGCGCAATGGCTTTGCCATCCAGTGCCGCGTCACGACCGAGGATCCCGAGAACAAGTTCACGCCGAACTACGGCAAGATCATCACGTATCGCAGCGCGGGCGGCTTTGGCATCCGGCTCGATGCGGGGCTCGGCGATCCCGGCGCGGTGGTCACGCCGTTCTACGATTCGCTGCTGGTGAAGATCACGGCGAGCGCGCCCACTTTCGAGACTTGCATCGACCGCATGGATCGCGCGCTCCGCGAGAGGCGCATCCGCGGGGTGAAGACGAACATCCCCTTCCTGGAAAATGTGCTGCATCACCAGGTCTTTCGCGGCGGGCAGGCGACGACGACGATGATCGACACGTCGCCGGAGCTCTTCCACTTCCGCGCGCGGAAGGATCGCGCGACGAAGCTGCTGAACTTCCTCGGCAACGTGATCGTGAACGGCAACCCGCACGCGAAAGGGTATAAGCCGGGGCAGCCGCTCGAGGCGGCGCGGCTGCCCGGAGGTCAGGCTTCCAGCCTGACTCGGCAGACCGGCTTCCAGCCTGTAGTCCCTCTCAGCGGGCTGGAAGCCC
>JBGSYE010000250.1:0-4998 GCA_041751075.1 Chthoniobacteraceae bacterium | reverse complement strand
TGCAGCCCGTGCTTCCTCCGCGAATGCCCGCGCGACTTTCGCTGCATGAAGTCAATTACGATGGACGAGGTCGTTGCCACTGTGGAATCGGCTCTTGCTGAAGCTCCACGCACGCGGGACTATGCGCAGACATGAGCGAGACCATTTCCATTACCCTGACTCCCGAGTTGGCGAAGTGGATCGAGAGCACCGCGCGGCGAACGAAACGCCCGCGCGCCCGGATCGTGCGGGAGCAGCTCGAAATCGCACGCGCGCTGGAGAAACGTCCATGGATGCGGTGGGCTGGGGTGGTCAAGGATTCGCCGCCTGACCTTTCCTCCCGCAAAGGCTTTTCGCGCGAGTGAGGGGAATCGCAAACTCCCCCCCGGCGCGTTCTGTTGCAGGAGCCAGGACTTACGTTACGATCCCGGCCATGATCTTGATTCGATTCACTGACGCTCAGATGGAAAAGCGAGGGCTGGGGTATTTGGCCGGACGTTTCAGCGGTAGGACTTGGAAATCCGGCGAGACTTTGGTTCCCGAGGAGGCGCTGTCCCACCTTGCGGCAGTTGGGATCACATTCGATGTGGAGGGGCATCTGAGCTACGAGAAGGTGTATGCGCCGTTACGAGATTCTGCTGCCGCTCCGGTTTAACGACGGCGCACCGGTGCCCGACGAATTGGTCGGGGGAGTGACCGTAGCCTTGAGGGACCGTTTTGGAGCCGCTTCTTTTGAGACACAGGCGATTCGCGGCGTGTGGCAGCACGATGGGCAGGCATACAAAGCGACCTGGTGCGACTCCTCGCCGATGTCCCTGATACGTCGGCGAACCGTGAGTGGTTCCTCGCCTTCAAGGAGCGGTTAAAGCAGGACTTTCAGCAGATCGACATCTGGATGATCACACATCCGAGCGAGGTGCTCTGAGACATCGCCGAAGCGCGCGGGATTCCCTGGACAGCGTCCGCCGCCTGACACGGGAGTCTCCATCTGCGATCTTGAACAATGCGCCGCTTTGACGGTCTCATCCCGCTCCCATGTCCCAGACCCAGGAACTCACCGACCAAGTCAGAGCCCAGAGCCAGTGGATCAAGCCGCTCCAGGATGAAATCGCCCGAGTCGTCGTGGGGCAGCGGTATCTCGTCGATGGCCTGCTGGTCGGCTTGCTGACGAATGGCCACATCCTGCTCGAAGGCGTGCCTGGCCTCGCGAAGACGCTCACCGTCAAGACGCTCGCGAGCTGCATCCGCACGGGCTTTTCGCGGCTGCAATTCACGCCCGATCTGCTCCCGGCCGATCTCGTCGGCACGCTCATCTACAATCCGCGCAGCGGCGAGTTCACGACAAAGCGCGGGCCGCTCTTCTCGAACCTGATCCTCGCCGACGAAATCAATCGCGCACCCGCCAAAGTGCAGAGCGCGCTGCTCGAGGCGATGCAGGAGCGGCAGGTGACCATCGGCGATACGACGTATCCGCTGCCCGATCCTTTCCTCGTCCTCGCGACGCAGAATCCGCTCGAACAGGAAGGCACCTATCAGCTTCCCGAGGCGCAGCTCGATCGCTTTATGCTCAAGCTGCGCGTCGGTTACCCGAGCAAATCAGAGGAGCGCCAGATCCTCGATCTCATGGCCACTAGCGCGCCGAATCTGAAGGTGGTGCCGATGCTGGAGCCGCAGGAA
Source organism: Chthoniobacteraceae bacterium (assembly GCA_041751075.1). Lineage (GTDB taxonomy): Bacteria > Verrucomicrobiota > Verrucomicrobiia > Chthoniobacterales > Chthoniobacteraceae > JANNXQ01. The sequence goes on along the minus strand of JBGSYE010000250.1, from coordinate 3,342 downwards.
ATCATCCGCTCGCGCGAGATCGTGAACTCCATCTACGTCGATGACCGAGTGAAGGATTACATCGTCGATGTCGTCTTCGCGACGCGCGATCCGAAGGCCTACAAGCTCAAGCTCGACGGCATGATCCGCTACGGCGCGAGCCCGCGCGCAACGATCAATCTCACTCTCGCCGCGCGCGCCCGCGCCTTCATGGCCGGCCGCGGCTACGTCACGCCGCAGGATGTGAAGAGCGTCGGTCCGGATGTGCTCCGCCATCGCGTCATCGTCAGCTACGAGGCGGAGGCCGAGGAAGTGACGAGCGAGCAGATCATCGAGAAGATCTTCAACTGGCTCGCGGTGCCGTGAGGGAATCCACCGGCCTCCGCGTTTCGTTTCGCGCGCAGCGCTTTGGAGTGCGGCGCGTCCGCGCGCCGCTTTCTTCACGCACCCGATGGCCGTTGGGTTTCCGAGCCGCGAGCACCGCCGCGGAACTGTCGGACGGGGCCTCGTTCGACGATCGGATGCCGATGGGCTGGCGACGCGGGAGCAAAGCGGCGCGGGGACGCGCCGCACTCCAAAGCGCGGCGCGCGAAATGGGGCGTTGCTGAATGGAATCCGCGCGCGAAATTCTGAAGAAGATTCGCCGTCTCGAGTTGAAGACTCGCGGAATGGTCGAAGCGGCCTTCGCCGGGCAATACCGCAGCGTCTTCAAGGGGCGCGGGATGAACTTCGACGAAGTGCGCGAGTATCAGCCGGGGGATGAAGTGCGGACGATCGACTGGAACGTGACGGCCCGGCTTGGCGAGGTGAGGGGAGAGGCGTTTGTGAAGAAGTTCACGGAAGAGCGTGAGCTGACAGTGATGCTCATCGTCGATGTGAGCGCGTCGGGCGATTTCGGCAGCGTAAACCTGAGCAAGCGCGAGCTGGCGGCGGAGGTGGCGTGCCTGCTTGCCTTCAGCGCCATCCGCAACAACGACAAGGTCGGCCTGCTGCTCTTTTCGGATCGCGTCGAATTTTTCATCCCGCCGAAGAAGGGGCGCATCCACACGCTCCGGATCATCCGCGAGATTCTTTTCTTCGAGCCGGAGGGGAAGAAGACCGATCCCGGGTCCGCGCTCGACTACCTCAATCGTGTGCTCCATCGCCGCGCGGTTGTCTTTCTCATCTCGGACTTCCAAACGCCGGAGTTTTCTCGGCAGCTCTCGATCACGGCGCGGCGGCACGACTTGATAGCCATCCCGATCGTCGATCCGCGCGAAGAGGCGCTGCCCGATGTCGGACGCGTGATCTTCGAGGACGCGGAGACCGGCGAGCAGGCGGAGATCGACACCTCGAATCGCACGACGCAGAAGCGCTACCTGGAGCGGGTGGCATCGATGACCAGCGATCAGCTTCGAGAATTCCGGCGCAAGGGTGTCGATGCCATCGTGCTGAAGACGAATGCGGACTATGTCCCGGCGCTGCGCAGTTTTTTCCGCACCCGCGAACGGAGGCTCCAGCTCCGCGCATGATCTCCGCGCTCTCGACCCCGCCGCCAACCGCGCCCGCTCCGCCGGAGATCCGCGACATCGCCCCGCCGATTGATGTCTTCCCGTATCCGACGTGGATGATCGTCGTCGCGGCGATCCTCGCGGCGCTCGTCATCGGCGCCGTGATCAACGCGATCGTCCGCGCGATCCGCAATCGCCCGCCACCCATTCCACCGAGCCCGCAATCGATCGCGTTGCGCGAGCTGCGGGCGCTGCAGCAGCGGGTGAAGCAGACCGCACCCTACGAGTTCAGCATCGCCGTCTCCGACGTGCTGCGGCGCTACGTGAGCGATGAGTATCGCGTGCAGGCAGTCGAGCAGACTTCGCCGGAGTTTCTCGCGGCGATCGCGCAGTCGGTGAAGTTTTCCGAGGCCGAGCGCCAGCAGCTCGCGGAGTTTTTGGAGCGCTGCGACCTGATCAAGTTTGCCCGCATCGACGCCGACTCCGGCGACAGTGAGCGCCTGATCGACAGTGCGTTTCGGTGTGTGGAAGGAGGGCGCGGATGAAAGAGCCAAATTCCAGGAGCCAAATCCCTAGTATGTTCCAGGAAACAATGGGAAAAATTTCAAGGAGCAGCGCGCGCGTTCGGAGTGCCTTGGAATTTGAACTTTGTCTCTTGAGACTTGCTTGGGATTTGGAATCTGAAACTTGGAACTTCCTCCGATGAAGTGGGACGCATTCACCTTCGCCCACCCGTGGCTGCTACTGCTCCTGCTGCTGCTGCCGCTCCTCGCGGTGCTCGCGGGACGGCGCGGCGCTGCTCCGGCGGTCGTCTTCTCGTCGTTGCGGCCATTCCATGGCCTGGGCCGGGTGCGGAGGTCGCGCGCCGGCGGATGGCTGACGAGTTTTTTCCTGCTCGGCCTTGGGCTGCTCCTCCTGGCCATGGCGCGGCCGCAACTCGGACGCACGATCAGCCGGGTGCAGGCGAGCGGGATCGACATCATCCTCGCGCTGGATGTCTCGCGCTCGATGTATGCGGAAGATTTCATCATCGGCGGGCAGCGCGCGAATCGGCTGGATGCAGTGAAGCAGGTCACTCAGAAATTCATCGAAGGGCGTCCGCACGATCGCATCGGCATCGTGTGTTTTGCGGGGCGACCTTATCTGGTGAGCCCGATCACGCTGGATCACGACTGGCTCTTGAAGAATCTCGAGCGCATCCGCATCGGCCTCGTGGAAGACGGCACGGCGATCGGGTCCGCCATCGCCTCCGCGTCGAACCGGCTCAAGGACTGCGAGGCGAAGAGCAAGATCGTGGTGCTGCTCACCGACGGCGACAACAACGCGGGGAAGATCACACCGGTCACCGCTGCGGAAGCTGCGGTCGCCCTTGGCATCAGGATCTACACCATCGGCGCCGGCACCCGAGGTTACGCGCCGATCCCGGTGCAGGATAATTTTGGCCGCACCGTCTATCGCAACATCAAGGTCGAGGTGAACGAGCCGATGCTGAAACAGATCGCTGAGATCGGGAGCGGCCAGTACTTCCGCGCCACCGACGCGGCCTCGCTCGAAAACATCTACGAGCAGATCGACAAGCTGGAGAAATCCACGATCGAGTTGAGCCAGTACAAGCAATACCGGGAGCTCTTCCCGTGGTTTGTGGCGGCTGGGTTCGTCACGATTGCACTCGGGACGATTCTCGGGGAAACGCTTTGGAGGAGACTGCCGTGAGGCAAATTCGAAATTCGGATTTCGGGTTTCGAGCTTTCCCCCGCCCATGACTTTCGCCCACCCCCACTGGTTCTGGGCCTTCGCCGTGCTCCCGCTCATGGCGCTGGTCTTTCTCCTGAACGAGCGGCGGCGCGCGCGCCTGCTGAGCCAGCTCGTGGCC
>JBGSYE010000249.1:0-4087 GCA_041751075.1 Chthoniobacteraceae bacterium | reverse complement strand
GCGATCGTGCGGGCGGCGCGCGGCGAGTCTTCCCGTTACGATGTGCGGGTGCGGGGCGCCGGCGACGAATTCATCGACCTCGATTTCTCCCTGCAACCGCTGCGGGACGAATCCGGCAAGGTCGAGTTTCTGGTTCCTTCGGCGAGCGTCATCACCGAGCGGAAGCGGGCGGAGGAATCGCTGGCCGCAAACCAGAACCGGCTGCGGCTCCTCTGCGATCTGATGTCCAGGGTGGAGCTGACGCTCGAGGAGAAAATCGCCGAGCTGCTCAGGCAGGGCTGCCTGCAACTCGGTCTGGAAAGCGGCTTTCTGGCCCGGGTGGACGGGGATCACTACATCCTCGAGCACGTCTTTCCCGCGGAGAACGCCCCGCTCGTCGGGCAGGTGCTGCCGATATGCGGCTCGATCTGCGGGAACGTGCTGCTGCACAGTGGGCCGATCGCGATCGAGCACGTCGGGGAATCCGCGTGGGGCGAGAATCCAGCCTATCTCAAAGACAGGTTCGAGACGTATCTCGGGAGCGCGGTGCGCGTCGCCGGGCAGACTCACGGCATCCTTAGTTTTACCGGAATGCTTCCGCGCGGGGAGAAGTTCACGCCGGCCGATCTCGAATTTCTTCGGCTGATCGCGCAGTGGATCGGCGGAGAGATCGAGCGCCGGCAGGCGGAAGATGCCTTGAGCGCCAATAGGCGGCTGCTGGAAAAGGCTCTCCACCTCAATCAACAGGTTCTCGACAAGTCGCTCGATGTCGTTTGCACAGTCGATGCCGAGGGACGTTTCACCAGCATCAGCGCGGCCTGCGAGCAGCTTTTCGGTTACACACAGATGGAAATGGTGGGCCGGTCGTTTCTCGATTTCGTCCTGGAGGAAGACCGCGCTTCGACCGGCATCGCGACTGAGCTGCTGCCCACCGGCAAGGAGCTGCGCGATTACGAAAATCGTTACGTGCGCAAGGATGGCAGCATTGCGACCATCTCGTGGTCGGCGACGTGGTCCAATGCCGACCAGAGCATCTTTTGCGTCGGTCGCGACTGCACGGAGCGCCGGCATGCTGCGGAAGCTGAGGCCGCGCGGCTGGTTGCCGAGCGCGCGAACATCGCGAAGAGCGAGTTTCTGTCACGCATGAGTCACGAGCTGCGCACGCCGATGAACGCGATTCTCGGGTTCGCCCAGGTGCTCGAAACCGAGGAGGGGCTGAGTGCCGAGCAGCGCGACAGCGTGGGCCACATCCTCAAAGGCGGCGCTCATCTCCTCGAGCTGATCAATGAAGTGCTCGACATCTCCAGCATCGAAGCCGGCCGCATTACGATCTCGCCCGAGCCGATTTCGCTTTCAGAGCTTCTGGAGGAAGTCGTCAGCCTTCTCCGCCGTGTCGGCGCGGATGCCGGCATCCGCATCTCCCTAGTCTCCGGCGAGAACGCCCCAGGCCATGTGCTGGCTGATCGCCAGCGGCTCAAGCAGGTGCTCCTGAACCTCGCCGGCAACGGCATCAAATACAATCAGCCGGGCGGCAGCGTGACCGTCCGCTGGCATGCGGCGAGCGGGCCTCCTGGCAGGACGCGCGTTTCAGTGATCGACACCGGGGCGGGGCTCGACCCGGTGAAGATGAGCGGGCTCTTTCATCCGTTCGAGCGGCTGGGCGCCGAGCGGACCCAGGTGGAAGGCACCGGCCTCGGCTTGGTGCTGTCGAAACGCATGGTCGAGCACATGGGCGGATTGCTGGGGGTGGAAAGCATCCCCGGCGAGGGGAGCACGTTTTGGATCGAGCTGCCCACCGCGGAGCCGCCTGCCGAGCCGGAGGAAATCGCCGGCGAGACGCCGCTGCCCGCGACTCCTGTGGTTCCCGCCGAACGCCGTGTGGTGCTTTCCATAGAGGACAATCCCTCGAATGTCCGGCTGGTCAGCCGCATCCTCGGATGGCGGCCGGCGGTTCAATTACTCAATGCCGAGACGGGCGCGTCCGGTTTGAGACTGGCTCGGGAATTTCGTCCCGACTTGATCCTGCTCGATCTGCACCTTCCCGACAGCGATGGTCGCATGGTGCTGGAACGCCTCGCAGCGGATCCGCGCACGGCCGCAATTCCCGTGGTGGTGATGACCGCCGACGCACTCTCCGGCAAACGCGAAAACCTGCTCGCCGCCGGCGCGGCCGCCTTTCTGACGAAACCGGTGGATGTGCGGGCGTTTCTCTCGATCGTCGATCGGCTCCTGAAGCACGAGTCCTTGGAAGGGAGCGAGGCGGAGGGGGCAGTCGGGACAACGTGAGGAACAGCGCCCGCTCAGTGCGACGCCAACGCTCGCAAAAGTGGAGCGGTTAGCGGGGCGGCGGGCTCGGGCGCATATTCCAGCCAAGCGCCGGTTCTGATTTCTCCCATACCAGAAACTCTCCGTCCTGTGTGGCGGGAGCGCCGGCAGGGGCGGCACCATTTACAAGCAGCTGCGGTTGGGATTTGCCGACGCGCAACCGGAGGCCGCGCACATCGCCGCGCACATGCACCTGCTCCGGCGTCACGCGCACGAAGCCGTGCCCCGCGAACTTGAAACTCTCGCCGTCCTCTCCCTCCAGCGTCACCGGCTCATCGTGCTGATCGCCAATCTTCAGGAGCAGCCGGTCGTTCACATTCGCTCCGGCCACTGCCACTGCGGCCGCCTCGCTTGTCCGGGCGATTTGCCGAAAATCCGTGATACGCGGCTCGCCTTCAAACGGCTCGTGGAGCGAGATGAACATCGTGGCTGGAGTTTTGCGCGCCGCGAGGATCGTCACGCCGTTCACGAGGCCGGCCGGATCCGCCTGCGCATTGCCCGGACGCGGGGTCCGAGTGGCGTATCCGGTGGTGCCTTCCTCGCCGAGCATGGTCATGCGAATCCCCAACTTCCGCGCGAACCATGCCTCGCCGAGCGGCGAGTCGGGGAGCTCCTCCTCCCGCCCCACCTGCCGCGTGGTCACCGACCAGGAGCGCCCGGCGGTCGCCAGCGATTTTTCGTCGAACAACTGCGGAATCAGCTCGGCAAGCTCCTGCGACTCGCGCCACTGCCTCCCCTCCGGCTGCGCCTCGCCATAGGTGTGGATGATCCATGTGTAGGAGCGCGGCTTCGCGCTGCTGTGCGCCGAAAAATCGACGAGATACTCGTGCGTGAGGAAAAGTGAGCGCGTCTCGTCCACGCCCTCGTAGCGCTTCTTCGTGCGGGCCGCGACAAACTTCACCTCGGGCGCGAAGTCCTGCCGCGTCTCGGTGTCATCGGTGAACTGCGGCTCGATGCTGCCGGTCTTGCCCCAGTCCTCGACCTTGACGTGCCCGTCCACCATCACGCTGCAATGGCTGCGCACGCTCCTGCTGAAGCCGAATGCGTAGCCGGGGTCCGACTTCGGGTTCATGTAAAACGGACGGTTGAGCGCGTAGTAGCCGGTGAGGGCGAGCGAGTCGTTCACATGATGCGCGTAGGCCGTGGTGAGCCGCATCCCGACCGCCGGCGCGGGTGACTCCCAGTAGTCCGCCCCTTCCTCCATCCGCAGCATCACCAGCCCGCGCTCCGGATAAATGCCCGAGCGCGCATCCGGCGGTGCCACTTTTTTGGGGTCCACCGGGCTGATCCCGAAGTAGAGCGTCGGAATGTAAAGCTCCTGGCCCGGCGCCCGCATCTGCGCGAGGAAGTAGTCGAAGCCGCCCTCCGGCCAAAGCTTGTGCGACAGTTCGAACCAGAGCCTCTGCGACATCTTCTCGGTCTTGTCGTTGTCCCATTGCTTTGACTTCCCGCGCGTGGAGCCACCCCAGGCACCCGCCGGGTGCCAGATGCGGTCGCCGCCAGCGCCGTTGGGGAAATAGCCACTGACCGTGAAATCCTGGAATGGCGGATAACTCCGCACGTCTCCGATGGTGAGCCGCGGATATTGCGGGCGGTCGGTGCCGAGATCGATCCGCGGATAGATGATCCGCAGCAGCGACTCGATGTGGCCGCGCATCGTGGCGCCGCCCTTGCCGGTGTGGCCGAAGCCGAGTTCGTTCAGCCCGAGATTCCTCGCGCCGATGCAGTAAAGAAACAGCGGCCCGGGGATGGGCGTCATCTTCGCGAATTCCTCGCTGTAGAA
>JBGSYE010000248.1:0-4196 GCA_041751075.1 Chthoniobacteraceae bacterium | reverse complement strand
CCTCCACCTCGAAGGCGCTCGCGCCGGAGATCGTGGGCGAGGAGCACTACAAGGTCGCGCGCGGCGTGCAGACCGTGCTCCAGCGCTACAAGGACTTGCAGGACATCATCGCCATCCTCGGCATGGACGAGCTCTCGCCCGAGGACAAGCTGACCGTGTTCCGCGCGCGGAAGATTCAGCGCTTCCTCAGCCAGCCCTTCCACGTCGCGGAAATCTTCACCGGCACGCCCGGCCAATACGTGCCCGTGGCCGAGACGATCCGCGGCTTTCAGGAAATCCTCGCCGGCAAGCACGACGACGTCTCCGAGCAGAGCTTCTACATGAAGGGCGGCATCGACATGATCCGCGAGGAGTCGTAGCCCATGCCGATGCGTCTGGAAATAGTTACGCCCGAGGCGAAGACCTTCTCCGATGAAGTGGAGATGGTGGTTATCCCCGGCATTGAAGGCGAAATGGGCATCCTCCCGATGCACATCCCGCTCATGACCCAGCTTAAGCCGGGCGAATTGCGCGTGACTCAGAAGGGCCGCGAAATCTTCCTCGCGGTCGGCGAGGGATTTGTGGAAGTCACGCCAACCAGCGTTTCAGTCCTCACAGACCTCGCGGTCGAGGAGAAGGAAATCGACGAATCCGCCGCGGAAGCAGCCGTGGAGCGTGCTCAAGCCGCGATGCGCGACAAAGATCTCGGTTCGGAGGAAATGGCGATGGTCTCGGCCGCTCTGCAAAAATCTCTCGCCCAGCTTCACGTCAAGCGACGCCGTCGGCATTAAGGAAGGCGCATGGCGGGAGCGAGGGAGGAGCATAGGGCGGGGAGGCTGACGGACGCGCGGTCGTTGCGTCGCCGCATGCGCCACCGCAATGGACGCCTCTGGCTCCTTGTGAGCTTTCTCGTTTTGCGACCGACCGACCTTTTGCTGTTTAAAGTCGCGCACAGCGAACTGATCCTCGCGGGTACCATCATCGCCTCTTGTTGGACGACCGGGTTGCTCGCCGCGGTGTGGCTGCGCGTTCCTTGGGCGCGCTACGCGTTGATCGTCGGGCTGCCCCTCTGCGCGCTCGTCGCCCTGCTGACCACCGTCGTTTCCGAGGCTCAACTAAAGGTGCGACTCGCCCTGTTGGCCGCCGCCGCCGCCCACCTCATCGCCACTCTCATTCTGGCGAGATCTGCCGCAATCAAAGATCTTGTCAGCCGCGCCAAGGATTGAATCGCCTCACTGGATCCACACGCCACGCGCTTCGTAGGTCACAGGCTCGCCGTTTTTTGTAATCTCGACCGCGTCAGCGTCCTTGAGCCAAATCCAAAAGCGCGGGCCATTCAGTTTCATCGGCTCCGCATCTGCGGCGAGCCAGTCGGAATAGAGCGGCTTGCCTTCCACGCCGGTCTGGATCTTCACGAACGTCCGTTTCTTCGGCGTGAGCACCACCTCGACGCCAGTCACCGCGGGCGTCGCCGCCGCCTCGGGGTCGATGGCGATCGCCCGCAGGACAGGCTTATCTTCATCCGCGGTGGGACTCGCCTCCGCTACGGGAGTCGAAGCTGAATTCACATCGGCTGCCGGGTTTGGTTCCACTCGCACAATCGGCGTCGGCGTTACCACGACCACCGGCACAGGCGTCGTCTTCGCGGCCGCATCGACCGGAGCGAGTTGCTGGAACTTCTGCACCAACAGGAGAACAAACAGCGCCACGAGAGCCAACGCGGCGAGACCGATTGCCACCAAGGCCGGCCTGATCGCCGACCGCGTCTCGCTCCGCGCCACCGCTGGCTCCGCCCCATCGGAGCGGTCGAGGTATTGGTAGGAGGCGACCGCGCTTTGAGGCCCCGAGCTATCGAGCGTGTGCGCGAATTGCGAAACATCCACCCGCAAATGCTTCGCATACATCGTGAGAAAGCCGCGCGCGTAAGCCGTGCTCGGAAAATTCGTGTAGGTATCGCTCTCCAAATCCTTTAGGCGATCCGCATGGATGCGCGTGTCGCGTGCGACCTCCTCGAGGGTGAGGCCCTGCTTGAGACGCGCTTGCTGGAGTATTTTTCCGACGGTATCGACCATGAAAAATGAAAGCGTCAGAGCGCGACCGCGTCCAAATCCACCAGAATTTCGCGCGGCTTCGCCCCTTCGCCGGGCGCCAGATAGCCGCGCTGCTCAAGGATGTCAACGACCCGCGCCGCCCGCGTATAGCCGAGCCGCAGTCTCCGCTGGAAAAGCGACGTCGAAGCCCGCTTCTCCTGCCGCATGATTTCCATGCACTTCTGCACCAGCTCCTCGTCCTCCTCCGTCACTTCCTCCTCGCCCATGTCGCTCTGGATCAGCTTCTCCTGCATCGCCTCGTCGAAGGTCGGCTCACTCTGCGCCGAGACAAAATTGACCAGCTTTTGGATTTCTTCATCGGTCACGAGCACGCCCTGCGCGCGGGTGAACCGGCTCGTCCCCGGCGGCAGATACAGCATATCGCCCTGCCCGAGCAGACGCTCCGCGCCGTTCTCGTCGAGGATGACGCGGCTATCGATCTTGCTCGCGACTTGAAAGGCAACCCGGCTCGGGATGTTCGCCTTGATCACTCCGGTGACGACATCCGCCCGCGGGGTTTGCGTCGCCACGATCATGTGAATCCCGGCCGCCCGCGCCATCTGCGTGATCCGCGCGATGGCGCTTTCCACATCCGCCGGCGCCGTCTGCATCAGGTCCGCCAACTCGTCGATTATAACGACGATGTAAGGCAGCCGATCCGGCACCGTGATGCCGTCATCGCGCGGGACGGTGATCTTTTCCACCGCCTCGAGACGTTCCTGCGAGGTGAGGCTTTCGGGATCGATCTCCTCCTTGATCGGCTCCGGCTCACCGCGCGCCTCGCGCTCTTCGTCGAGTTCCTTTTGCGACTTCGGCTTCGGACGCGCATTGAAACCTGTAATGTTCCGCACCCCGGTCTTGGCGAAGATTTTGTAACGCTTTTCCATGTCATCGATGACCCAGCGGAGAGCCAGCAACACCTTTTTCGGATCGGTCACGACCGGGATGACGAGGTGCGGCAGCGAGTTATAGACCTGCATTTCCACCACCTTCGGATCGATCATGATGAAGCGCAGTTCATCGGGCGTGAACCGGTAGAGCACGCTCGCGACCATGGAGTTGATGCAGACGCTTTTGCCGCTGCCCGTGGTGCCGGCGACGAGGCAATGCGGCATCTGCGCGAGATCGGCGATGATCGTTTTGCCATACACATCCTTGCCGAGGGCGAGGGGAATCTTGGCCTTCGTCTCGTGCCAGTCCGCCGACTCGATCAGCTCGCGCAACGTCACCTTCACCTTGCGGCTGTTCGCGATCTCGATGCCGACGGTGTCCTTGCCGGGGATCGGCGCGAGTATGTTGATTCGCTCGGCCCGCGTTGCGCGGGCAATGTCCCGCTCGAGCGCCACGATCTTGTCCACGCGCACGCCTTTCGCCGGATAGACTTCATACCGTGTGATCGTCGGCCCCTTCGTGATGTCGCCCGGCTCCACCTCGATCCCAAATTGCGCCAGCGTCTCGATCACCGTCGTCTGGATGCCGCGCAATTCCTCCGGGTCAGCCGCCTCGCGACTGGCGAGGTCTTGCTCATCGAGCAAATCCACATCCGGCATCCGATAGTTTTCAAAGGACGGAAGTTCCTTCGGATCGAGCCGCTCCGGTTTGTCCGGGCGCTTCGCCGGCGCGAGCATCGACGTGTCGATCACCTGCGGGAGCGGGCGGTCCACGCGCGCCTCGTCCGGGTTGCTCTCCACCGGCAGTGCCTTCTTCTTTTTCAAAGTCCGCTCCAACTGCTTTTGCTCACGCCGGAGTCGCTGCTCCTCGATGTCGAGCCTGCCGCGCTCGTCCGCGTTCGCCAGCCGACGTTTCTCCCACGCCGCGGACCATTTCCCCGGCAGCGCGATGAGCTGCCGGATGAGCGAGATCGGTTGGAGCCCGGTCAGCATGACGAGGCTCGTCACGTAGAGGCAGAACAGCACAATGCTCGACCCGATGGGACTGAGCAGCTTTTGGAAAATCGCGCCGAGCGATCCGCCGATCCAGCCGCCTGCGCCGACGCCGAGCAGTTGCACCGAGTCTTTCCAGTCGCGTAAAAACCACGGCTGAAGAAAAGCGAGACACGCTCCCGAGAGGATGAACACCGCCACCCACACCCAGCGGGTGCCGAGCCGCAGTTCCGGCCAGACGAGC
>JBGSYE010000247.1:0-6732 GCA_041751075.1 Chthoniobacteraceae bacterium | reverse complement strand
ACCGCATGCCCGCGCGCGGCGAGTCCCTCCGCGACGCTCTGCGCGACCCGGCCGCCACCACCGCCGATCGGCGGATATTCGTAGCAGAGGACGAGGATCTTCATGAGCGCGTGGATGCGAGCCTCCGGGTACCACACGCGCGACGCGCGGGACTGGGCGTCATCGTTTCCACCAGGCGTTCAGGAGCCACTGGCACCAGAGGTAGAGCCGCTCGTCGCTGCGCCCGGCGCGGTGTGCGGCGAGTTTTCGATCGAGGAAGGCGCGGTCGAGACCGGGCGGCACCGCGTCGAGGTCGAAGCTGAATTTTCCCTCGCGCAGCCAGCGGCCGATCGGCATCCCAAAGCCCTTCTTCGGCCGTGCGACGATCTCCGCGGGGAGCAGCGGCGCGACCGCTTGCTTGAGGATCCACTTCGTCGTGCCGCCATGGACCTTGAGCGGCCAGGGAATGCGGCGCGCGAGATCGACGACTTCGATGTCGAGAAAGGGCGAGCGCGCTTCCAGCGAACAGAGCATCGAGGCGCGATCGATCTTCGTGAGGATGTCGTCCTGAAGATAAATCTGCGTCCAGAATTGCAGCGCGCGATCCACGAGATTCGGCTGCGCGCAGCGGTCCCACGCTTCGATCGCTTCGCTGTAGATCTCCTCCGGGTCGGCCGGCTCCTGGAAAAGCTCGGAGAGATCCGACGGCTCCAGCGCGCCCATCCACACGGGATTCCAGAGCGGCGCCGGATGGCTCAGGCCGCGGAGAAAGCGCTTCACTTTGAAGTCGAAGCTCAGGTTCGCATGGCTCACCGGCAGCCGCGCGGCGAGATGGCGGAGACCGGCGTGGATGGGCCGGGGCACGAGCTTCGCGTAAAGCTCCGCGGTGCGCAGGGCGCGCATCGGATCGTAGCCGGCGAAGAGTTCATCCCCGCCATCCCCGCCGAGCGCGACGGTGACGTGCTGCCGGGTGAAGCGGGAGAGAAGGTAAGTGGGAAGCAGCGAGCCGTCGCCGAGCGGTTCGTCCAACCGCGAGACGAGTTCGGGGAGCAGCGCGGCGGACTTGTCGAGATCGAGCGTGTCGTGGTGGTGCCGCGTGCCGAGGTCATTCGCGATGAGCTTCGCGTAGTGCGATTCGTCGAAGGTTGGATCGTCGAAGCCGATGGAGAAGGTGTTGAGCTGACCCGCGGGCACATGCTTGGCCGCGAGCGCAGCGATCGCCGAGGAGTCGATGCCGCCGCTGAGGAAGACGCCCAGCGGCACGTCGGACATGAGGCGGCGTTTCGTGGCGCGATCCAGTGCATCGCGGATCTCTTCGCAGTGAGATTCGATGTCTTTGAGGCGCAGCTTGACCTTTCCACGCAATGCTCCGAGGCCGTCGTCCAAAACAAACTCCCACCATCGCCACGTCTTCAGCTCCCGACTCGCGAAGTCGTAGCCAAACGAATGTCCGCCCGGCAGCTTCCACACGCGCTCGTAGATCGAGCGCGGGGCGGGCACGTAGCAGTAGGCGAAGTACTTCTTGAGCGAGAGCGCGGAGAGATTCCGCGGACACTGCGGATGCTGCATGAGAGCCGTGATCTCGCTGGCGAAGCCGAAGGTGCCGCCTTCGTGAAAGTAGTACAGCGGCTTCTTCCCAAAGCGGTCCCGCGAGCCGAAGAGCCGCTGGCGCGCGCGGTCGTAAATGACGAAGGCCCACATCCCATTCAGCCGCTCGACGAAGGCGTCGCCCCAGGCCCGGTAAGCGTGCAGCAGCACCTCCGTGTCGCTGTGGTCGGACTGAAAGTCCGCCCCACTTTGCTGCAACTCAGCGCGCAGTTCGGCATGATTGTAGATCTCGCCGTTAAAGACGACGCCGAGATTACCGTCGCGCGTCCACATCGGCTGCGCGCCACAGGCGAGATCGACTATCGAGAGCCGCCGATGCCCTAGGAACACGCCCGCGATTTCCTCTACCCAATGTCCCTCGGCATCAGGGCCGCGATGGCGGATGGCATCCGTCATCCGCTGGAGCGTGGCGCGATCGCCGCTGCCGACGAAGCCCGCTATGCCGCACATGCCGTGGAAAGGAGCACCGCCTGAGAGGTGCGGAGATCGCGCTCGTCCCGCTGGGAAAAACACGGATGCACACGATGGCGAACCTTCCGGAAAGCCCCTTTTATGGCCTGCTCGGCGAGCACGTCGGTGACGAATCCATGCCTGCGAAATGCCGCGAGATGATCGCCGATCCGCCATCGAGGAAGATCGCCGGGGTCGAGGAAACGTCGCCACACGCGATCCGACCAAAGCAGCATGTGATACGGGAACGTGAAGAAATGGTCCCGGTAATCGACCATGTGCAGCATGATCCCGCCGGGCCGCAGCACGCGGCGCATCTCGATCACGAGGGCGTCGAGGTCATCGACGTGCTCAAGGACTGAATTGGAAAGGATGCAATCGATGGAACCGGAACGTAGTCCGCCAGTATCCCCGATCCGCGACACGCTGTCAGTGATGCGCTCCGCGCCGATGCCGTGCAATCGGGCGCATGCTGCGAGCGCGGCGGTGTCGGGCTCTCGTTCCAATGCGACAAACGGCTCGAACGCGTAACAATGCGCGGCGCCGCGTGCGGCAAGCGCGTAGGCGGAGCTATTGGTGGCGCCGACGCCGATCTCCATGAGAGTCAGCCCTCGCGGCCAGCCCGCCTCACGAGATGAGAGGTAGCCACCGTACACATCCGCAGCCCCGACTGGAGAGGAAACGCCCCAATTGCACCCGTAGCCCGGCAGAAACCGCGTCCACCGCGAGGGGATGCTCGAAGGCAAGCATGTCCTCCGCGCGAGGCGCATCGCGAAATAGTAGCTGTCGGCTGCGATCTCCGTGAGGCGGCGGAGTGGAGTCCACGCTGGCTTATCCGCGCCCATCGATATTCCGGGTTGCCCGCACCAGATACACACTCTTGCCCTGCGATTCGTAAAAAGTCCGCACGAGCATTTCCGCGAGCAATCCCATGAGGAAACAGGTGAGCCCGGCTACTGCGGTGAGCACCGAACAAAGGAGCAGTGGATTGGTGATGAAGGACTCGCCCTCCACGAACTTGCGCCAAAACGCATAGACGCCGCTCATCGCGCTCACCGCAAAAATCATCATCCCGATGCCGCCGAAGAGATACATCGGCTTTTGCTGAAAGCGGTCGAGGAACTTCACTGTCACGAGATCGGCGAGGACTTTCAGCACGCGCTCAAGTCCGTATTTCGAGTTGCCCTCGGATCGGGCGTAGTGGCGCACCACGACCTCGGCGATCTCCGCGCCGTGCCAGCGGGCGTAGATCGGCAGGAAGCGGTGCATCTCGCCGTAGAGCCGCACGCCTTCGATCACGTCGCGCCGATAAGCCTTCAGCGAGCAGCCGAAATCGTGCAGCGGCACGCCGCTGACCAGCGAGATGAGCCGGTTGGCCAGGATGCTCGGGAGGTTGCGCTTGAGGGCGTGATCCTGCCGATCCTTGCGCCAGCCGCTCACCACGTCGAAGCCCTCGTCGAGCTTCGCGAGGAGCAGCGGGATGTCGGCGGGGTCGTTTTGCAGGTCGCCATCCATGGGGATGAGGATCTCGCCGCGGGCGAAATCGAAGCCGGCCATCATCGCCGCGGTCTGCCCGAAGTTGCGGCGGAAATGCACGACTTTCACATGCGGATCCATCGCCGCGAGTTCGTCGAGCAATTCATCCGAGCCGTCCGTCGAGCCGTCATTGACGAGGATCAACTCCCACGGTTGCCCGACCAGCGCCATCGCATCGCGCACGCGCTCGTAGAGCGGCTTGAGATTTCCCGCCTCATTGCAGATCGGGATGGTCACGGAAATCATCGGGCGCACACGGTAGAAAGCCGTGGAGAGCAGTGGCAAGCGCAGAGCGAGCGTGCCGCAGGCCGCCCGCTCTAGGGCGATGAGAAAGATGCTTCCCGATTTTCCCAGCGCAGGCCACGCTTCCGCCTCTTCGAGCCCGCCGCGTCTGGCGGGTTCTGCCACACCGAAAACTGACACGATGGTCTTGTTGAATCACTCGACGAACGACCAGGGGCGGCAGCGTGTCTTGAAACGCGGAATGCGGAACCCGGAACGCGGAAAGATCCCGGCCAGGCGAGGTTTTCCGCGTGTCCCGTTTCCCGCTCCGCGATTGCTCCATGCCTGACGCCGCCTCCGAAGACCTCTCGCCGTGGGATGCCGTGCTCGAACCCGAACGGCGGTGGTTCGATCTGCGCTGGCGCGAGCTCTGGGCCTACCGCGATCTCGTCCTGCTCTTCGTCCGGCGCGACTTTACCGCGACCTACAAGCAGACCTTTCTCGGCCCGCTCTGGTATCTGCTCCAGCCGCTTTTCACGACGCTGATCTTCGTGCTGATCTTCGGATACCTCGCCCGGGTGCAGACCGACGGACTGCCGCGCATCCTCTTCTTCATGTCGGGCATCGTGGCGTGGAATTACTTCGCCGACTGCCTGACGAAGACGGCCAGCACCTTCACCGGCAACGCCGCGATCTTCGGCAAGATCTACTTCCCCCGACTCGTCGTCCCGCTCTCGATCGTAATCACGAATATGATCACCTTCCTGATTCAGTTCGGCCTGTTCCTATGCCTGCTGGTTTTCTATTGGGTGAAAGGCGCGCCCGTCTTCCCGAACTATCGCGTCATCATTCTCCCGCTGCTCGTCATCCAGATGGCGCTGCTCGGGCTCGGCGTCGGTGCGATCGTTTCCTCCGTCACGACGCGGTGGCGCGACGTGGGGATGCTCGTCGGCTTTGGCACGCAGCTCTGGATGTATGCCAGCAGCGTCGTGCTCCCGCTCTCGGTCATCCCGGAGAAGCTGCGCTGGATCTTTGTCCTCAATCCGATGGTCCCGATCATCGAGACGTTCCGCTTCGCCTTCCTCGGCCGCGGCGTGGTCGAGATCTGGCAACTCATGGTCAGCCTCGGCGTGACGCTGGCGATTTTCTTCTTCGGAATCGCGATCTTCACGAGGGTGGAGCGGAACTTCATGGATACGGTCTAAGTCCGAAGCGCGAAACTCGAAGCGCGATACAAATTCCAACGGCGTGAAGGCAGGGAAACGTCTCGCAAGCGCCTCGATCTACGAAGCGGTTTTCTCCATTCGCAGTTTCACGTCTCCGCTTGTTTCGAGTTTCGAACTTCCGCTAATGGCTACGGCAATCCGCATCGAGAATCTCTCGAAGCAATACCACCTCGGCGCCATCAACCGGCAGATGCTCTACCAGGAGCTCCAGAGCCGGTGGGCGCGGTGGCGCGGGCGCGCCGATCCGCATGCGCCGATCCACACCCGGCGCGTCGAGGGGGACGGTTCATTTTGGGCGTTGCGCAATGTGTCGCTCGACATCGAGCAGGGTGAAGTCATCGGCATCATCGGCCGCAATGGCGCCGGCAAATCCACGCTGCTGAAGATCCTCTCGCGGATCACCGCGCCGACCGAAGGGCGGGTGCTGATCCGCGGGCGGGTGTCGAGTCTGCTGGAAGTCGGCACCGGTTTTCACAGCGAGCTCACCGGGCGCGAGAATGTGTACTTGAATGGCGCCATCCTCGGCATGAGCCGGCGCGAGATCGACGGGAAGTTCGACGAGATCGTGGCCTTCGCCGGAGTCGATGAATTCCTCGACACGCCGGTGAAGCGTTACTCGAGCGGCATGACCGTCCGCCTCGCCTTTGCAGTCGCCGCGCATCTCGAACCGGAGACGCTGATCATCGACGAGGTGCTCGCCGTGGGCGACGAGGGCTTCCAGCGAAAGTGCCTCGGGAAAATGGACGAGGTCACCCAGCAGGAGGGCCGCACGCTGCTCTTCGTGAGCCACAATATGGCGGCGATCAATAGTCTCTGCCGGAAGACGATCGTCATGGACGACGGCCGCATCGCCTTCTCCGGCCCGACCGCGCAGGCCGTGGCCTTTTACCTCGAACAGATCGCCCGCCGCTCGGAGCAGCCGGAGGCCAATCCCGCGTGCTTCGCCGAAGACGCGGCGCTGCCCCTCCAGGTGCGCGAGGTCATCCTGCGCGATGCCGCGGGGAAGCCGGCGTCGCAGTTCGATTTTGCGGATGAGATGGAAGTCGGGATCACGCTCCAGGTGCGTGCGGCGAATCCGGACTACTTCACCGCGCTCACCGTGCTCGATGGCGTGGGCAACTGGGTCTATTTCGCGAGCGACGACGACCTCGCCGATCCGCCGATCGGCCAGGTGGGCGCGGGGCTGTATCGCTACCGCGTGCGGCTCCCGGCGCGGCTGCTCAAGCCCGGCAGCTACTCGCTCGACGTGGTGGCTGCCCGCCGTCATCACGGCAAGGTGGACCGCCGCGACGGCGCGCTCCGCTTTGAGATCGGCGACGTGCAATCGCGGCGTTCCGTGAAAGGGCTCTACCGCAAACCGGCCATCGTCGCGCCGGAGCTGTCGTGGGCCTTCGAAAAATGAATCGCGATTTCGTGTGTGTGCTCGGCGACAGCCATGTGCGCGCCTTTGCCCGGCACACGGCTTTCCTGCCGCTCTTCATCGGATCGGGGAAGGAGACGTGCTTCGTGACTCCGGCGCACGCCGCAGAGACGCGGGAGCGGCTGCTGGCCAATCTCGATCGGATCGGACGGCGCCCGCTCCTGCTCACGCTTGGCGAGCCCGACGTGCGGTTGCATTTGGAAAATGCGCACGGCACTCGCGCTGCGGGCGCGGCGGGCGATCTCCCGCAGATGGAAGCCGCCGTCGCCCGCTACGGCGGGGTGCTGGCGG
>JBGSYE010000246.1:0-4316 GCA_041751075.1 Chthoniobacteraceae bacterium | reverse complement strand
GCGGAGGGGCTTGTGGTTTACCAGGAGACGTATCATCGAGAGACCTACGCCGAATTGCACACGTCCGGCCCGAAAAAGGATTTCGACTGGCGTCTCGCGTGCCCCGAGCGCGCCTATGCCGCGGGGTTTCGTCGCCTTGGCATTGGCGCGCTTTTCGGGCTCTGGGACTGGCGCGAGGAGGCGCTCGCGCTCGCGCACCATCTCGACGCGCTCCTTCGCTCCTGCTGGAAAGCCCAGCTCACCGTCAGCCTCCCGCGCCTGCGCCCGGCGGCGGGCGAGTTTCAGCCGCGCTTCGATCTTCCAGATCGGGACTTCGTCCAGCTCGTCTGCGCGCTGCGCATCTGCTTTCCGCAAGTCGGCATCGTCCTCAGCACCCGCGAGCCCGCGCCGCTGCGCGACGCGCTCATTCCGCTCGGCATCACCATGATGAGCGCCGGCAGCCACACCGAACCCGGCGGCTACACCGGCCAGGGCCGGGCGCAGCTGCATCGCACGGTGCGCGGACGCGAAGTGGCGCTCGATCCGCATCTCGCAGCCGAAGGCGCGACCGGGCAGTTTGAGATCGCCGACGAACGAAGCGCGGGCGAGATGGCGACGGTGCTGCGCGCGCAGGGGCTGGAGGCGGTGTGGAAGGATTGGGACGCGGCGATCCTGGCGTCGTGAAGCTGTTCATCAATGGAGAGCCGCGGACGATCGAAGCGGCGCGCAACGTGGCCGAACTGATCGCGGAGCTCGGGCTCCCCGCACGGGCGATGTTGGTGGAGCAAAATGGCCTCGCGCTTCGCCGCGACGAGTGGCCGGCACGCGCGCTCGCGGACGGCGACCGCCTCGAGATCGTTCGGATTGTCGCGGGCGGGTAGGTCCGGGTACCATACGCGTCCCGCGTGTTGGTCATCGCGTCCCGCGATGACGCACTCCATTGCGCGCACTGCTGAGGCAAGCTCTCCGCAGCTCGGACCCCTCCCGGCACGTTCTCCGGGCGCGGATTTCTTGCGGGGTGCGGACGATGCAGAAAGTTCGTTTCGGCGGGACTCCGGCGCGGAGCCTCACCCGCGCCCCGAGTGCTCCGCACCACCGCTGCCCGCGGATGCGAGGGGTTCTTCATTTCGCTCCGCCCGTGCTTCCGCCTCCGCTGCATTCAGGATGACAGCGTTTTTTGACTCGGGCTTCCGCCACTTTTTCGCTTCGCCTCGCGGGCCGCTTCGCGCATCTTCCCCGCCCACATGCGCGCTCTCCTGGCTCTCGAAGATGGACGATTCTTCCAAGGTGAATCCTTTGGCTCCACGGACTCCTCCGTCGGCGAGGTCTGCTTCAATACGTCGATGACCGGCTACCAGGAGGTGCTCACCGATCCCTCCTACCGCGGGCAGATCGTCGCGATGACCTGCCCGCAGATCGGCAACTACGGCGTGAACGACCTCGACGACGAAAGCTCCGCGGTGCATGTGCGCGGGTTTGTGATCGAGGAACTGAGCGCGGTGGCCAGCAACTGGCGCTCGGATGGCGACCTCGATGGCTACCTCAAAAAGTGGCGCATCCCCGGCATCCAGGGCATCGACACCCGCGCGCTGACCAAGCACCTCCGTTCGCGCGGCGCGATGCAGGGCTGCCTCACCAGCGACGACATTTCTCCCGAAGAAGCCGTGGCCCGCGCCAAGGCCGCGCCGCCGATGGCCGGCTCGGATTTCGTGCGCGAAGTCACCCCGGAGGCGACCTATGCGTGGGATCCGGAGGATCGGCTCTCGCGCAAATGGACGATCGTGAAGGGCGACGGCGTGCAGCAGGCGACGGAGGAAAATGGCGAGATGTTCGAGCCGTTGCCCCCGGTGCGGCACCGCATCGTCGCTTATGACTTCGGCATGAAGCTGAATATTCTCCGGCGGCTCCGACAACACGGCTTCCAGGTGCAGGTGGTGCCGGCGACCACCACTGCGGCGGACGTGCTCGCGATGAAGCCGGACGGCGTCTTCCTCTCGAACGGTCCGGGCGATCCAGCGGCGCTCACTTACGTCCACGAAAACCTCCGCGGGCTCATGGGCCGGACGCCGATCTTTGGCATCTGCCTCGGACATCAGATGCTCGGGTATGCGCTTGGCGGAAAGACCTTCAAGCTGAAGTTCGGGCATCGCGGCGGGAACCAGCCGGTGAAAGATCTGCGCTCCGGGAAGGTCGAGATCACCTCGCAGAATCACGGCTTCGCGGTCGATCCGGACTCGCTCCCCGCCGAGGTCGAAGTCACGCACATAAACCTCAACGACCAGACCGTCGAGGGCCTCGCGCACAAGTCGCTCCCGATCTTCAGCGTTCAGTATCATCCCGAAGCCGCGCCCGGCCCGAACGACGCCACCCACTTCTTCGGGCAGTTCGCCAAGCTCATTGACGACGCCCGCTAGCCTCTGCCAACTTCCCGTCCCATGCCCAAGCTTCAGGTTCCCCTCCCCGATGGCTCCGAGACGACGCACGAACTCGGCGAAAACGAAATCTCGGTCGGCCGCATCGACGAAAACATGCTCCAGATCGACGACGGCTCCGTCTCGAGCCGCCACGCGATCCTCACCCTGCGGGGCGAAGATTACGTGCTCACCGACATCGGCTCGACGAATGGGACGCGCGTGAACGGGCAGGATCTCGCGCCCGACACGGAGTGCCCGCTCAAGAGCGGCGACACCATCCGCTTCGGACATGTCGAGACGATCTACCTCTCCGAGAATGCCGCGGCGGCACAGCCGCTGCCCGTCGAGGATGTGGCGACGGTGGCGCCCGCCGCCTCCAGCGCGCGCCCGGCAAATTTCGCCAACGCCTCCCCTTTCCAGTCGAAGAAGAAGAAGAGCAATCCCGCGGGCATGGCCATCATGGCGTTCGCAGTGCTCGCGCTGCTCGCCTTCGGATACGCGGTCTCGCTCATCGTCGGGATGAAATCGCCGCTGTGATGTGGCGCGGATTTCCAATCCGCCTCGCTGTCTGAGGGATTGAAACTCTGTCCCACATTGCGCTGCGCGCGCTCGGAACTGCACGCGCTCTCCGCCGACGCGGGCAGTGCGTTTTGGAGAGACATTGCGCCGGCTCGATTCTGCGATGTCTCCACCGGAGCGGCACCCGAGCAGGCGACCGGAGTGCGGCTCGCGTGGGATGCGGAGGGACTCCGCGTGCTCCTGCACGCCTCGGATCGCCATGCATGGGCGACGATCACCCAGCGCGACGGGCCTCTCTGGGAGGAGGAAGTCGTCGAGGTCTTCCTCGATCCGGTCGGCGATGCGCTGAGCTATTTTGAAATCGAGGTGAATCCGCTCGGCACCGTCGTCGATCTCGTGTGCCGGAAAAATCGGAGCGGGTATGCGAAGGATTTTGCGTGGGATTGCGAAGGACTGCGGACTGCGGTGCGGAACTGGGATGGCGGATGGACCGCCGAACTTGCGATCCCCTTCCGCTCGCTGATCGCGGACTCTCCGCGCGTGGGCACGCAGTGGCGCGCGAATTTCTGCCGCATCGACCGACCCGCCGATCGCGAGCGTGAGCTCACGGCGTGGTCGCCCACCGGGCTGCGCCTTTTCCATGTGCCGGAGCGGTTCGGGGTGGTCGCATTCGAGGGGTGAGCAGGGTACCATACGCGTCCCGCGTGTCGGGCGCGGCGTCCCGCCGCGACGAACTTTCTGTCGCACGCAGTCCGGCAAGACGCTTCGGGAAGTTCGTTTCGGCGGGACGCCGAAACCTCCACGCGGGACGCGCAGGGCCCGCCCAGTCCACGTCGCACGCTCACTGGTTCGCTCCGCTCAGCCCCGCAGCGGGCGCGGCGATCGACGCCCACTCATACACCTCCGCCCCGCCGGAAAGGATGGACGGTATCTGCAGCGAAAAGCGCGCACCGTCCGCTCCAGCGCGCGGTTCATGGCCGATGAGGAACTCGCGAATCGCCGCATCGTCGAGCGGCGGCGCACACCGCGTATCGCGCAGGACATGGGAGAGCGGTCCGGTAAAGTGGGTCACGAATTGCTCGCCATGCACCGCGCCGGAGATGGCGAGCGAGACCGTCGGATTGCACGGCTGGCCCTCGCGGAAATTCAAGGCGGCCTCCTCGACGACGATCGTCACGTCTCCGATTGCCGCTGTGGCATCCGCAAAATCTGCCAGCCCACGCCAAAGCGGTTGCGCGCAGTTGCCGCCGATCCGGCCCGCGAGTGAGAAGCGGCCGGGATTCGCCTCGAGCGGCATCTTCGCCGCAGTCCCGCACGCCACCTCCAGTCTCCAGCCGGCGAGTGCCGACTCGATCGGCGGCAGCGGCTCGGGCAATTCGCGCCCGCCGGCCTCCACCCAGAGCG
>JBGSYE010000245.1:0-13491 GCA_041751075.1 Chthoniobacteraceae bacterium | reverse complement strand
CAGCGCGGTGCCGGTGAAGGAGGCGCGGTTCGCGCCCGCGGGCCCGGCGCCGACCACCGTGGCAGTCGCGCCGGAGACGGTATCGGCGATGGTGAGGCCGGGAGCGATGGGGCCCGAGGCGTTGTTGAAGGACCACCGATGAACGACGGCCGCGTCGGCCTGGGCGGCGATGAGGAGAAGGAGCGGGGCCAGTGTTCTCATGGAGGATTGCAGCCGGACAATCCGTGCGTGGGCTCGACGCGCAACGGCGCGAATATGAAACTAGCGGCGAGTAGTGGCTCCAGTCGCGATGCGACGCATCGGTGGCGATGACGAGCCCCCTGTGCGCGTCGCATTCCGAAGCCCTCGCGTCCTATCGCAGCCGGTGAATCACAAATCCAGCACGCGGTCCATCCGGCGGGCCACGTCGGCGAGGTAAGTCCAGTCGCCACCTTTCACCTCGGCGGCAGCCCATCCGGTGAAGTTGATCTTCGCCAGCTCCACACGCACGGCGGGCCAGTCGATGCTGCCCTCGCCGAGCGGCACGTCGAAGCCTTTGCTCATGCCTTCGCTCATCGCCTTCTTCAGGTCGTATTCCTTTACGTCGAGCTTCTGTGAGCGTTTACCCAGCACCTGCGCCCAGTGCTCGGCGACGCCCCAGCGCATCATGTTGCCGATGTCGAAATGCACCTGCACCCACGGGCTGCCGATCTCGTCGATGAACCGCGCCATGTCGAATGGGCTGATGAGGAAGGTTGCCCAGACGTTTTCGACGAGGAGCTTGATGCGCTGCTTCTCCGCGTGCGGTGCGGCGGCCTTGAGCTGGTCGCGGCAGCGGTTCCAGTTGTCCATGAGCGGCTGCTTCTGGTCGTAGCGCGCGACTACGAGCATCGAGTCGCCGCCGAGTTTCTTCGTGAGTTCGATCCCATCCTCGAGCGCCTCTGTGCGCGCGCCGACGGTGCCGTCGATGATCAGCCCACTCTCCTTGCTCGCCGCGATCCACGCGTCGGCATCGGTGACGTGGCTCAAGCTCGGCTCCACACCCTCGTAGCCGCATTCGCGCAGTTTCTTGAAGGCTTCGACCAGCGGCATGGTCTTCGCACCCGTGACCATGCCCCACTTGAGCGACTTGCGAATCTTGCCGGTGAACTGGCCCGCGCGAGCCGGTATCGAGGTGGAGAGAAGGCTGACGCCGAAGGCCAGGCCGGTGGTGTGGAGGAATGAGCGGCGGTTCATGATTGGGAAGGTGACGGAAACAGCGACCGGCGACGATTTCAATTCCGCCCGAGGTCATTGTCCCGCACGGCGCGCAGCTTCGCGGCGAGCTTCGCTTTGAAGCCCTTCACGACAGCGGCGAACTCGGGATTCGCGGCGAGGTTGGCGTATTGCTGCGGATCCTTCGCCATGTCGAACAGCTCGACGCCCATTGATGCGTCCTCTCCATACTGAAGGTAGGCCCACTTGTCCTCGCGCAGCAGGAAGCCTTTGCTGGAAGGTGCCACGCTGAACGCCGCGTCGCGCACTTGATGCGCCGGATCGTCAAACATCCGCGAGATGTCCTGGCCTTGAAGACGTGCAGGCACTTCCAGGCCGCAAAGGCTCGCGACCGTCGGGTAAAGATCGAGCAACTCGACGAGCGAATGGCACACCGCCGGTTTTTTGCCGGGCACTTTGATGATGAGGGGCACCATCGCGGACTCGTCGTGCAAGCTCACCTTCGCCCAGAAATCGTGCTCACCGAGGTGATACCCGTGGTCGCTCGTGAAGATGACGACGGTATTGCCGGCCTGCCCGGACTTCTCCAGCGCATCGAGCACCGTGCCCACTTGCGCGTCCATATAGGCGACGGATGCATAGTATCCGCCGACCGCCTTGCGCTGACGGCGCTCGTCCATCTTCATGTTCAGGCTGGTCTTGTAGTTGATGCCGGCCTTGGGGATGTCGTCCCAGTCGCCGGGAATCTTCGGCGGGAGCGGCATCTTGTCGAAGGGCAGATACGGCTCGTAATAACTCTTGGGCGCGACGAACGGCACATGCGGTCGCACAAAGCCGACCGCGAGAAAGAACGGCTTGTCCGCGTGTTTCTGAATCAACTCCACCGCCTTCGCCGCCGTCTTGCCGTCCGAGTGGACCATGTCATCGCCGTCCGCTTCCACGACGACAAAGGTGTTCCCGCCCACCGCCGGCTTCTTCCCATCGGGATTGCCCTCCAGGGTTTCTCCAACGCCGGGCGCCTTCCACTCGGGGCCGGGACTGTTGAACTTCTCGGCCCACGACGCCGGGTCATCTGAGCCATCGCCGCCGTCCTCGATGCCGCCAGGCACACCCATGTGGTAGATCTTGCTCACGCGCGCCGAGTAGTAGCCCGCGTTCTTGAAATGCTGCGCCCACGTCGCGCGTTCGCCGATGGCCGGACGCGGACTGGTGTAACCGAGCACGCCCGTCGCGTGCGGATAGTAGCCCGACATGAACGACGCCCGCGACGGTCCGCAGTAAGTCCCCTGGCACAGCGCGCGCGTGAACCGCGTTCCCTGCGCCGCGAGCCGGTCGATGTTGGGAGTTTTGCAGAGGGTGTTTCCGTAGCACGACAGCGCTGTCGCCGTGAGGTCATCGGAAATAATGAAGAGAACGTTCGGCCCCGCCACGGCCACGACAGTCGAACAACGCAGGACGGCGAAGATGACGCTGACGATCGCGATCCACTTTCCGGCAAAAAAGCACACCTGAGTCCGTTGCGGCGCATTGCGCAGTATCCCGCGGGCACATTTTGCTTTGGCGTTCATGTGAGTGTCCCTGCGATCTACCGCGCGCGCATTACTCTCGCAGTGGGGGCGGAGGGAAATATGCGCCTACGCACCGAGCGTCCAGCGCGCCTGGCGCAGCACGGCGAGTTTGGGTTCCTTCATCTTCTCATACCAGACGGTGAGCAGCGTGCCGTCGGCGAGTTCGACGGTGCTCGGGTAACCGAGATCGCCGCCGATGCCGTCGCCAGAAATGATCATCGCTTCGCTCCACGACTTCCCGTTGTCGATGCTGAGGCGCGCCTGATTGCCGAAAGGCGCGCGGCGATGGCCGTAGGTCATCAGCAGGCGGCCATCGCGCAACCGCAGCAGATGCGATGGCAGGCCCCACACTCCGATCGGATGCGGCTCGCTCCATGTCCTGCCGACGTCGGTCGATTCAGTCTGCAGCGTCTCGCCTTTGTTGGCCGTGTTGTGATTGCGAATCTGCGCGATGATCGTGCCGTCCGCAGCCTCCACGGCATGCAACTCGTGGTAACCCTTCGGCACCTCGTCCCCGGGGCGCGTGGGAATTTTCGCGAGCCACTGCCACGTCAGACCGTCGTCCTTTGATTCGGCGACGCCGATTCGTTTGTCGCCGGTCCACAGTTGCTTGCCGGCGTAGAGCAAGCGTCCGTCCTTGAGCTGGATCGGACCGTGCGGGCTGTTCGCGATCGTGGCGATGGGCGCGGACCATGTGATGCCGCCATCGGTCGAGCGGAGCGCCCATTCGCCGAGCGCTGCCTGACGCTGCTCGGGCGTGAGGAAGTCGCACGTTGCTTTCCATAGCGCGAGCTTCTCCGCAGGCCATGCTCCGCTTTTCTCCGCGGCTGCCAGAGTTGCCTCGTAGGCGAGCGAGGTGAAGGTGGTGACGAGGAGCGTTCCCTTCGCCGTCTCGATCACGCCGGAATCGCGGTCATCGATCGCGCCATCCTGCAGCACGCGCGAGCGGCCCCACGTCGCGCCGTCGTCCCTCGAGGTCATCGCGCACACTTGTCCAAACGGACACACATGCGCCTCGCGCCCGCCCGACCACGCCACCCACAGCTCGCCATTGCTGCGCCGCGCGACGGTCGGCCAGCCGTGATAAAGGGACGGCTGCTGGCTGATGACTTTCGTTTCGAGAATCTTCGCGCCCGGAGTCGCGGCGGCGCGCGACCGAAGGCCGACGAGTGCGGCGGCGGAAAGCGCGCCAGTGGATTGCAAGAAGTGACGGCGGGAGACTGGGGAGGGGCTCATGGGATGGTGGGACAATCCGCCTGAAGAGTGTCGCTTAGTGGAAGGGCGAAAGGAATCGGGAAGCGAGCCCGACTTTTCGCGGGTGCCGACTAAGAGAAGGAACTCCACAGCCGGGAGCGACGGACGTGTAAGTCGCGAAGTTCGATGAAAAGGGCGCGCTCCGCACCGTTCATGCGTTGTCGCCCTTCTCTCAACTCGGACGGGGCATCGAGTGCGACTGGACCGGCCAGCCGCTGAAGATCGGAGATCGCGTGACCTGGAATTCCGCCATCTCCTGCGGAGCCTGCTACTACTGCTCGGTTAAACATCAGCCTACGCGCTGCGCGCTGCGGCGCGCCTATGGCATCGGCCACTGCTGCGATCGGTCTCCCCATTTCCTCGACGGATACGCGGAATATCACTACCTCAGCCCGCGCACGACCGTCTTCAAGCTGCCCGAGGGTCTGCCGACCGAGTCTTTATCAGTCATCGGCGCGGGCTGTGCGCTGATCACTGCGATTCACGGCGTCGAGCGGAGGGGGATCGAGTGGCAGGACCACGTCGTGATCCGGGGCGCGGGTCCGGTGGGCATCGCCGCGCTCGCCGTGGCCAGGAGCGCGGGTGCGGGAAAGGTGATCGTGATCGGCGGGTTGAAGCATCGGCTCGGACTGGCGAAACGATTTGGCGCCGACGAGGTGATCGACCTCGACGAGGTGGGCGAACCGGCGGCGCGGCTCGATCTCGTGCGCCGGCTCACCGGCGGTTACGGCGCGGATGTCGTGCTCGAATGCGTCGGCATCCCCGGCGCCGTCGTCGAAAGGATGGAACTCTGCCGCGATGGAGGAAAATATCTCGTGCTCGGCCACTACTGCAACGCGGGCCCGGTGGCCTTCAATCCGCACGTCACTCGCAAACAACTACAGGTCTTCGGATCATGGTCCAGCGAAGCGCGGCATCTGAAAAAAACGCTCGAATTCCTAAGCGCGAATCTGGAACGCTTTCCCTTTCACGAAATGGTCTCCCACCGCTTCACGCTCGAAAAGGCAAACGAAACGCTGGCCGCGACCGCTCAATGGCTGGCGGCGAAGAGCGTCTTCGTGCCCGGCTGAACCGAGGTGCCGCCTACGGCAGCATGAAGCCGAGGTTCGACGTGGCGAAGCGTCCGATGTTCGGGAAGATCGTCGGGAGGTCGCCGTTGGAAACGCCAAACCAGCGGGCGAGCGTCGCGGCGTGCTGATCGACCGCGGTAGTCGGAATCCAGCGGCCGACCCCGGTGTCGTCCGGGCCATTGATCGCAAAGACCGGGATCTTGCCGTACGTGCGGCGGCCATTGACGGCGCCTCCCATGACCATGCAATGGCTGCCCCACCCATGATCACTACCCTGGCTATTAGTCGGGAAGGTGCGGCCAAAATCGCTCGCCGTGAAGGCGGTCACCTTGTCGGGGATGGTAAGCTGCTCCATGGCGCGCTGAAAGGCATGCATGCATTCGCTCACTTCATTCAGGAGATTGGTGTGCGAGCCGGCGGTGGTGTTCAGCGGGACCAGGGTCACCTGATTCGTATGGGTGTCATAGCCGCCCACAGAGCAGAAGAAAATCTGCCGTTTCATATTGAAGTCGATGCGCGCTTCAATCATCCGCGCGATCATCTTCAGTTGGTTGCCGAGACTCGTATTGGGGAAGGGCGTATTCCAAACCCAGGTTCCGGCCGGCGTGTCGGTGCTGAGCGCTGTCGCCTGGATGGCATTATTCAAAAGCGCACCCGTCGCGATCGCCCGCTCGGAGACATCGGCGTAGGCATTGCGCTGGAGGTTGACGTGGTTGAGCGCCAGCAGATCTTTCACCGCCTGCAACCGATTGCCCGTGAGCCCGGTTAACGAGGCAGCGCCAGTGGTGGAGACGTGATACTGATTGATCAAATTGCCAACCTCGAAGGTATTCGTGCCATTGACCGACACGGACATCGAAATCTGCCCGCCGATATTGACCGTGTCATTCAACAGGTCCGCACAACGGCCACCCCAGCCGGTGGACGGCGGACGGTCCGGGATGGAAGTCTGCCACTGGGTGACTTGATCGCTGTGGGAGAAGAGTTGCGGCGGACGAGTGCCGGTCGCATTCGAGAGATACTGTGCACGAGTGATCGGACGGACCAAGGAGCCAGTATTCAAGACCGGCACCAGCTTCCCTTCGCCAAAGAGCGTCTGCATCTCGATGCAGGTCGGATGGAAGCCGTAGGTATGCCCATCGGGATCGGTGAAGGCGGGATCGCTGGCATTCGGACCGGTGCGCAGGGTCAAAAGCGACGATTGCGGGAGAGCGAGATTCCCGCGAATCGCTGCGTATGGCGCGTAGTCTTCATTCGAGTGCGGGACGATCCAGTTATTGGCATCATTCCCGCCGCCCAGGAAGATGCAGACGAGGGCCTTGTAGTCCGTCGGCGCTCCCTGGGCGACGGCGGCGTTGATCAGCCGCAGGTCGCGGATGGTATTGGAGAGCGCGAAGGTCCCGACGGCGGCGCAGGAAGCCTGCCGGAGGAAGTCGCGACGCGAGGAAGGTTTCAAAGATTTCTCGGAGTCCATAGGAGGCTAGCGCTGGATGTTGAAGTCGGCGGAACTGATGAGGAAGTGGATGACCGCGCGCATGCGATCTCGCTTGTTCGAGTCGGAGGGCGCCGTGTTGTTGTAGGCGATGTTCGTGTAGGCGTTGGTCCCGGTATTGGCGGTGATGAAGCTTTGGATGATCGCCTTTCCGCTGAGCGGCAACTGGCCGCCGAGCAGCAAGGTATTCATCCGGTCGATGAGGGCTCCGATGTTTTGATCGTTGGTCCAAGGCACCGTCGGGGAGGGGCCGGCGCCGAGGCCGAGGTTGGTGGCATTGCCGAGCCACGGACCGAAATCCATGACCAGGGCGTTGCCCCCGGACTTGAAGCTGCTGATGCCGTTGGTGTTGCCGGGGTTCATCACGCCGTTCCACATGAAGTTCGCCTGGCGGACGACGTTCGTGTCCGAGGTGTCCTGGAATTCCGGCGTAGTCAAGCCCTGCGAGGCGAGCGTTCCGGGGAATTTATAGTCCGGTGGATAGAAGTTGAAGACCGTCGGCGCAAAGAGCGGGGTCTGCGAAATGTCGCCGTCGGTCGAACCCATCGCATAGGTGCTAGCCCGCGCATTGACGGCACCATTACGCACCAGCGGTTGCGGCAGGTGCGGGAAGACATAGACGGTGTTCCCCTGCGGGTTGGTGAGGTTGTTCGCCGCGGCGGATCCGAGCACCGTGATGGTGTCGCGGTCCACGACCGTATCGACGGTGAAATTGCCGTCGATCGGGATGGGAGTGCCGGAATTGAAATTCAACGAGACGCCATCCCCGACCGCGAAGTTGTGATCGCGGTTGGTGTTCATCGTGATCCTGCGGTTGTAGGGTTCGGCCAGACCTGAATTGCTGACCTGGAGGGAACTCGTGAAACGCGGGATCATGCAACTGCCGGTGCGCGCCGTAGTGGGCGCCGCGCCCGCTGCGGTGAAGGTGAATGCATTGGTCGAACCGCTGTAGTAGCTGGTCACCGTCTGCAAACCATCGAGCACCCCGACGCCAGGGCCGGTCGTGCATTTGAGAGAGGTCTTCAGCCCGAGATCGAGCCAGTGGCTGGAGATCGAGACGGTCACCGTCGTGGAGTTGGCCGGCTGGTTGTAGGTGCCCGTGAGCCACTCGGAGAGGTTCACCGTGTAGCGGGTCGAGGTATTCTGCGAGCCGGTGATCGAGGCCACCGAGTAGATGCCGGAACTCGGCAGCGGCGTGCCCGCCGGTGCGGCGTCTGCGAATTCAAGGAACACGCTGTTCCCATTCGTCAGCCGATGCGGAGTCGTAGTGTCGATCGTCACGGTGCGTGTGCCATTCTGCGCGTACGTGCCGGAGACCGGCTGCGTCCGGAAGGCCCGGGCAGCGGCGGCGACCCGCATCACCGCTTCGCGTTGCTTACCCGCGTCGGGCTTGGCGATGGCGACCGGGCTACGGGCATCATAGTCCAGCAGGATGGCCTTGATGACCGCCCCCATCTCGCCGCGCACCCCTGCGCCATTGTCGTTGAACTTCTGCACAACGCGGTACAGGTAGTCGCGCGGCGGATGGCTCATCACCAGCCGCTGAATGAGCTGGCGGCAAATGTATGGCCCGATATTCGGATGCTGGAAGAGCTGATCATGCGCGGCAGCCAATTCCTGCGCCGGGAGAGCCTGGTAGGCAGGGTCGTTGTATTGCGCGGCCACGTGGACCGCATACGGGTCCAGCGGCTGCCCGGCGACGGTCGCGAGACCCGGGAGCACTTCGTTGTTGAGCACGCGCTTCTTCCCGGTGAAATGCCGTGCCGGCACCTCGCGCATCTGGCGTGTCCAATCGGTGGCCGCTCCGAGCGTCGTCCGATAGGCACCGTCGTACCCGTAGTCCAGCCCCGTGAAGACATGGGCGAAGCCGACGATTTCAGTCTGCGTATAAGTGGGCACGAGTTGATCCTTGGAGTTCAGGATCAGGGTGCCGTCCGGCCATGTGCGGAAGAGTCCGATCGAGAAGAGTTGCTTGATTTCGCGGGCGTAGTTTTCGTTTGGAATGCGGCCGAGGGATTGGTCGGGTTTGTCGTTGCGCAGCGCATCGAGATACCGGCCCATGGAAGGCGAGTACGTCACTTTCTCGAGGATGTCGCGGAAGTTTCCAAAGGCATTTTCCGCAAGCAAATCGTAAAAGTAGGAGAGGGCACGGGCGTTGTCCGCGAGCGGGCCCTTGCCGGAGACCACGAGGATTTCGCTGAGCGCGAAGGCCACGCGCTGCCGAAGCTGATCCTCGCCGCCGATCGAGTTCTTCCACCAGGCATTGAAGGTGAGCGTCTCATCGAAGGGGGTCTGGTAGCTCGTGAGCTGCCGGGCAAAGACCTCGGGCAACTGCAGACTCGCCGGCTTGGCGAACTGGTCTTCGATCCAGGCCTCGTAACCGGTCGCAAACGGCGCGACGGTGATCGTCTTGAGCGCCGTGATGTCGGCCACGTTCGGACCGAAGGTGGCCTGCGTCAGGAAGCGGGTGGCCGCGGCGTCATTGGTGTGGTCGTCGGCCCACGCCGCGGGCGGCGGTGGGACGGAGAAGGTGCGGGAGCCTCCGGCCGCGGTGTAGTTGCCGCGGATCTCGCCATTCGGATACAAGGCGGTGTGCAGATTGATGTAGGCTTTGCCCTGCTTGATGGCCTCGCGGATGTCGTCCACGGAAAGCGTTCCCCTCGGCGCGATCGTCCACTTGTAACTTCCATCGGGCTGCAGTCCATCACCCTGCGTCTCCGGCGCATCGATATCGAACACAATATCCGTGGCATGATTCAGGTAAGGATCGAGATGGATGTGCTGCGATTGAATCGGCCCCGTCAGACCGCTGTAGGAGTAAGTCATGATCGCCGAGGTCTCGTCCTCGCTCACGCGGAGGGTCGAGGTGCCGACCCCCGAAGTCACGGCACCGCCCTGGGAGAGCATCGTCGCCACGTAAAGCGTGCCCGGCGTCGAGGTGGTCGCCGGCGGAACGTAATCCGAGAGCACATATCCGGGTACGATTTCGCTCGGCGCGTCGCCGGTTTCGCCCGGCTTGAGCCAGCCGACGGCCACGCTGTCACCAGCGCCGACACCGGCTTTGAGGAGGACTTCGAGGTAGTATTTACGCCCCGCTTCGAGCGCGAGCCAAGGAGATTTCTGATTCGCCTCTCCGTTCCAAGCCTGCGCTGGCGTGCCACCGAGAACGGAGGCCCGCTTGACCTTGTTCACCGGCTCGTCGTCGTTCGAGATCCACAACTCCGCGGCGTCGCTGCCAGCGATCCAGAAGTAGTAGTTGCCAGTCGCCGGAGCGGTCAGATAGCCGAAAATGCGCACGCCATAGTCGTCCCCAAAGTCCGCGGGTACGGAGAGGCTGGACAGTGAGTCGGTGCCCGACGGGGCGGAACCCACCGGGATCGAGGCCACGCTCGTACCGGAGATGCCGTTCCAATACTCGCGGGTGATGCTCCGTCCGGTATCGGAGACGTCGAGGTTGAGCACAGACTGCGAAGTGCCGGCCGCGTTCGCCACCGTGATGACGATCTGGTAGCTCCCCTGCGCGCCGATCGGCGGCGTGCCGCTGATGAGCCCATTGGAAAGACTCAGCCACGGTGGGAGACCGGTCGCCGAGAGAGAGCCGCCGTTGTTCGCCTGAATCTTGTAGCTAAATGGTCCGCCGACCAGCGCGGTGGCTTCCGCGGGACTCATGACCACAGCGGGCGCGGCCGGGACGGTGGTCGGATACAGCCGCGCCTGCGGGATAATTTGTTTGGGTTGGCTAAGGCTGTACCAAAAGAGGCGGCAGGTGGCCGCGCCGGTGCTCTCCAAGTATTCGAGCTTGATGTCGTAGCGCTGTCCCGCGAGGAGCGAGATCCGGGCATAACGATCCACAGTCGTGGAGTTCGTGGGCCAATCGATGACGGCGTTGGTATCCGCCCGGAGCAACGTGAGTTGCTGGCCGTTGATGAAGAGTTTCGCGCTGTCGTCGCAATTCACGACGAAGGAATATTCCTCCGAGTACTGCGGCTGCACCTGGCCCGTCCAGCGGACTGAGAAGGTGTCCGCGCCGATCAGCGGATCCGGTGTGCCGGCACCCCAGACTCCGTTATTCCCATTGGTCACGGCCGTATCCACGCGGGCCAGTGTGGGAGACGCAGCAAAGGTCGGATTCGGATAGTACCGGGCCAGCCAACCCGCAGTCGTGCTGGCACTGTTGATCAGGAATCCGCTACCGGATCCCGAACTCGGAAAGGCGGGCGCGACGGCCACCGTGAACGTCGTGGCCGTCACCGCGGTGACAGTGAAAGTCCCGCTGTAGCTCGATGGCGTGAAAAGATTGCCGGATGAGAAGGCGAGTTCCACCTGATCGTTGACCGCCACCGCATGTCCGCCGCTCGGCGTGACCACGATGGTGCCCGTGGAATTTGCAAATCGGGTATAGGCATAGGTCACCGCCTGGGTGTGTGAACGGACGTTCGCGCTGGAGATACTCGCGTAGGCCGCGATCCCGGCGCGCCATTGCAGTCTGCACCTCGCATCGCCGCTCGTTTCCACGTATTCCACCCTCATGCGATACTGATTCGCTGGCGCGGCCGGGACGGCGAGGTTGTAGGCGGCGCTCTGCTTGAAGGTCCCGACAGTGGCTGGTCCGTCCCAGCCATGCTCCACGATCTGTCGCAATCCGGCGCCATCGTTCAGATCCAAAAAGACCCTTGCCTTGTCATCCGCATCCAATTGAAACGAGTAGGAACCCGCGGCAGTCGGAGTCAGGTATCCCTCCCAGACCACGGAGTAGTTGTCCGCGGAGTTCGCGGCAGAGAGCACAGCCCCATTGGGCGTGCCATAGAGCAGACTGAAGTCCACCGTGGGATCGACGCGAGTGACCTTGAGTTGAGCCGGATTGAAATTGGCCGCGTTGGTGTAGATCGTGTTCGCGGTATCGAAATACTGGCCCAACAGACCCGTGCCCGTGGGTTGCGTGGAGTCCGCAATGAGCACGGACGACTTCGCAGGTCCATTCAACGTGTATTCCGGAGCAGCCGCTGGTGTGACCGTCACCACCTCACCACCCTCCGCGAGGTTATCCGCCATAGGCATCACGTACAAAGTGGCCGAATTGACCCCGATCGGCAGCGACACCGTGGCCGGAAGCGTTTCATAGTCCGCGCCGGGAGTGGCGCTTCCCGTCACGGCGATCGGAATCGTGAGCGGATCGAAGCTGCCAGTCCGTCGAACCATGATCATCCCCGGTTTCAACCCGTCTTCCGAAGCCGCAGGGTCGTCAGGCGTGACGGTGACCGCGTTGGGTTGAGAGAGAGCCGCCGTAATGACCGCCAGGTCCGAAGGTGAACCGGAACCGCCGGAATTCGCCGAGTGCGGATTGAAATGCAACAGTTGCTCCGCGTAATCCGCTACGCTGTCGCCATCGGCATCGTAGTCCTGGACCAGGATCCGATAGAAGCACTTCGGCGAGATCGCCGCGTTGACCGTCCGCGGATTGCCATCGCCGATGATCAGGGCCGTGATAATGGTCGTCCAACCGCCAGTATTCGGTAGATTCGTATTCTTTTGGAGGAAGTACCTTTTCCCAGCGACGGTCGGAAACGTCACCTCAACGACACCCCCGCTCACGGCAATATTCGAGATCGCAACGATGGAGTTTCCCACGAAGGGATTCGTCCCGGCAGCGCATTCGTGGCCATTGCTCTGGCCGTCCATGTCGGAATCCTGGGTCATCCAATTGGCATCTGCCACCTGCGCCGCCGTCACCCCGTTGGCCATCCTCCACGCGGCTTGCGTGACGGAATTATCGATCGCCGCCCGAAGGGTCGCAGGGGCGAGACTCAGAGACACGAAAACAAAACAAGCGAAGTGGAATGCGCACGCGGATCGACGGGACATACGCGATATGATGGTGTTCATGGGCTCAGGGTGATTTCAAGCGGCGGACAGTCGGCCGAAGGGGCTACGGGGTTGCAAATGGACGAAACCTAAAAGTTTGTGGAAGGGCAGGCGGGGGGGCGCATTGCGCATTCGCGGCACAACGCAGACGGCAGACTAAGGGCCGGCCATGGTCCGGCAAGCAAAAAAACGACGGAGGGGTCGAAAAAAAATCGGTTCGGATTGGATGGAGGCGTTCGAGAGGGTCGCACGGAGACTTTTTCGACCCCTCGGCACGATGCAGTGGGCGCGGGCTGCGGCACCGGAAACACAGGCTTCCAGCCTGTATTCCTCTCTTCAAACTGCAGCGTTCCGGCTCAGACTCTCGCCACTGGCTCCACTTCCTCCTCCTCGTCCTCGTCCTCCTTCTTCCGGTCCTTGCCGTAGTTTTCCGGCGCTCCGTATTTGCCGATGTAGCGGTTGTAGCCCGAGCTGCTGCGGAAGACGAGTTGGTTGAGGATGATGCCCGCGGGTTTGCAGCCGGCGTTGGCCAGCATGTCGCGCGCGCGCAGGACGCACTTGCGGGAGGTCTTGGCAGCGCGGACGACGAGGCAGACGAGTTCGGCATGCTCGCCGAGCAGGAGCACGTCGGCGACGGCGAGCACGGGGACGGTGTCGATGACGATGCGGTCGAACTCCGAGCGCAGCGTGCGCAGCAGTTCGCCGAAGACAGGGCCGGCGAGGAGTTCGGCGGGTTGTTTCGCCGGGGTGCCGGCGGTCATCACGGAGAGGTTCGGCACTTCGGTGCGCTGGATGGCGCCACCGATATCGACGCGGCCTTCGAGGAAGTCGGTGACGCCGGGGCCGGTGGCGTCCGGGACGATCATGCGCCCGACCATTGAGACGCGCAGATCGGCGTCGATGAGCAGAGTGCGGAGGCCCTGCTGGGCAAAGGCGGTGGCGCAATTGATGGCGCAGAAGGTCTTCCCCTCGTCGGGCGCGGCGCTGGAGAAGACGACGCTGAGCCGGCCCCGGGTGCTGGGGACGACCTGCAGCGAGGCGCGCAGCGAGC
>JBGSYE010000244.1:0-9096 GCA_041751075.1 Chthoniobacteraceae bacterium | reverse complement strand
CGCTCGCGCCCGCGGTGATCATCCGCGGCTTCACGAGGAGCGCCTGCTCGGCGAGCGCGCACGGGTTTGGATGCATCCCGCCGGCGACGAGGCCGGCGATGTGCGCCATATCGACGAAGAGATACGCGCCCACGTTATCGGCGATCTGCCGCATGCGGGCGAAGTCGATGATCCGCGGGTAGGCGCTGGCTCCGGCGGTGATCATGCGCGGGTTCACCTCGGCGGCGAGCGTGGCGAGGGCGTCGTAGTCGATGCGCTCGTCCTTTTCGCTCACGCCGTAGTGGGTGACTTCGTAGAAACGCCCCGAAAAATTCGCCTTGTGCCCGTGCGTGAGATGGCCGCCGTGGGCGAGGTTCATCGTCAGGATTTTGTCGCCGGGATTCAGCACCGCGAAATAGACCGCCGTATTCGCCTGCGACCCGGAGTGCGGCTGCACATTCACATGATCCGAGCCGGGGAAGAGCTGCTTCACGCGGTCGATGGCGAGTTGCTCGACGACATCGACATGCTCGCAGCCGCCGTACCAGCGCCTGCCCGGATAACCTTCGGCGTACTTGTTCGTGAGGCAGGAGCCCTGCGCCTCCATCACCGCGCGGCTGGTGAAATTCTCGCTGGCGATGAGCTCGATGTTTTCAAACTGCCGTCGCGCCTCGGCTTGGATCGCGGTGGAGACTTCCGGGTCCACATCGGCCAGCGACTTTGTCTGATTCGCTGCGCAGCCGATGTGCTCGAGCTTCTCGATCCTACGCGAGTGCCGCCCACCTTCAAAGCCCGTGCCGAGGAAGGCTTCGACGATCTTTGACGCCTGCGACGGCTCGACGTGATTCGCGGCGAGACAGAGCACGTTGGAATTATTGTGCTGCCGCGTGATGCGCGCGTCCTCGACATTACCGATCAGCGCTGCGCGGATGCCGGGGTGCCGGTTTGCCGCGATGCTCATCCCGATGCCGCTTTTGCAGAGCAAAATGCCGAAGTCCGCGCCCGACGAGAGCACCTCGCGGCAGACGGGTTCCGAATAGTCCGAGTAGTCCACGGATTCCGCCGAGTTCGTCCCGAAATCGGTGACGATGTGCCCCTTCTTCGAGAGGTGATCGTGGATTGCACTCTTCAGCTCGACGCCGCCGTGATCCGCGCCGAGTGCGACGCGGAGCGGTCGGTTCGAAGTGCCGGGTTGGGTGCTGGTCGTGGACTGCGCGGAGGTCATGGCGAGTTCTTTATCGGTGAAGGCTACAAGGCTGGGAATGGCGCGCTGGAGGGAGTCGCGGGTGTCGAGATAGGCATCGAGTCCCATGCCGATCGGATCGGGCACATCCGGATTCTCGTCCCGCGCGCTCTCGTCAAATTGCCGGACGAGGAAGGTTTTCTCCGCAGCATCCGGGAAGAACATCAGGATGGTATCCAGATGTCCCTGCGTCATGGCAAAGATGTGCGTCGCCCAGGCCACGAGCTCCTCCGTCATTGGCTGACTGCGCTGCCAGCCGATATCGATCCCGAGCGGCTTCAGCGCGGTGACGGAGTGCGGACTCGGCGCCTGTCCGTGCCCGGTCGAGACGCCCGCCGAGGCGACCTCGTACTGCTTGCGTCCCTTCACGGCATCCCGGAAAAGTCCCTCAGCCATCGGGCTGCGGCAGATATTTCCAGTGCAGACAAAAAGAATGCGTTTCACAGGGCGCGGCGTGAGGGCGGGAAGATAGGGAGGGGGATTTGGCAAGTCAACGCGGGTGGGCTTGGGAGCGCCGCAGTCCTCGTGCGGCAATCCACATGCGCGCGCAGCGCCACTTGCGAGGCTTGCATGACGAATGGCGCTGCGCGCGTCTTTTAAGGTTTGCCGCACGAGGACGGCGGCGCTCCCAGGGTCCGCACGCGGATTACATCGTCCGTCCGGCGGCGGTGGCGAAGGGATGGAGATCCTGCATCAGTGCCGCGAAGGCGGCGAAATCCACTTGTTGCTGGCCGTCGCTGAGGGCTTCGGCGGGGTTGGGGTGGACTTCGATGAGCAGGCCGTCGGCTCCCATCGCGGTGGCCCCGCGGCAGAGCATTTTTACAAGGTCGGCGCGACCGGCGCCCTGGCTGGGATCGATGATGATCGGGAGGTGCGACTCCTTCTTGATGATGGCGACGGCGGCGAGGTCGAGGGTGTTGCGGGTGTAGGTCTCGAAGGTGCGGATGCCGCGTTCGCAGAAGAGGACGTTGGGATTGCCGTGGGCGAGGATGTATTCGGCGGCGAGGAGCCATTCGTCGATGCGCTGGCTGAGGCCGCGCTTGAGCAGGATGGGTTTGCCGGTGCGGGCGGCGGCGATGAGGAGCTGGAAGTTCTGCGCATTGCGCGCGCCGATCTGGAGGATGTCAGCGTGCGCGGCGACTTCCTCGACGTGCGCCTCGGCGAGCAGTTCGGTGATGATCTTCAGCCCGGTTTCCTTCTTCGCGAGGGAAAGCAGACGCAGCCCTTCCTTGCCGAGGCCCTGGAATTCGTACGGGGAGGTGCGCGGCTTGAAGGCGCCTCCGCGCAGGATCGTGGCGCCGGCGGCTTTCACGGCGTGGGCGGTGGTCAGGAGCTGCTCCTCGCTTTCCACCGAGCACGGCCCGGCCATGACGATGAAGCGATCGCCGCCGACGGGGAGTCCATCCACGTCGATCACGGAGTTCTGCGGATGCGACTCGCGGCTCACGAGCTTGTAGCGCTTTTGCACGGGCATGACTTTTTCAACCTGCGGCAGCGCCAGGAGGGACTCGAGGGTGTGGTGGGTGCGCTCGTCGCCGATGGCTGCGACGATGGATTGCTCGGTGCCGAAGATCGGGCGTGGGTCGTAGCCGAGTTTGCGGACTTCTTCGATGACCTCATCGACCTGGGCTCGGGGAGTATTGGGGCGGAGGACTACGATCACGGGCGGGGTGGAGAGGTTGAGAGTTGAGTGTTGAGTGGCGTTGCGGGAAGGGACGATGCTCCCACCGCCTGCCACACTCCTCCTCGATGAAAAGAAGGCGCGGGCATGGAACGGCGCGTGATTCCTAATCCGCCCGCCCCTCAACACTCAACACCCAACACTCAACTTTCCTCCCCACGATGCAGGACTTCACCGCCAGCGGCCCCGAGCCGACTCCTCCCCGGCACACGCCGCACAGCAGCTTCGACCAGCGCATCCAGAAGCTCGTCGCCGACTGGGGCTGCGACAAGTCTTGCGCGTTGATCGAGGAGATGATCATGACGGCGCTGAAGCTCGGGCGCGATCAGACGACTGCCGCTGACTTGAAGCTCTTCAATCGCGCGTTGAAGGAGATGCGCTATGCGGCACGGGTCTTCGCCCCGTATCGGCATTTGCGGAAGTGCGTGGTCTTTGGCAGCGCACGGACTCGCCCAGATGCGCCGGAGTCGCTCATGGCCGAGGAGTTCAGCCGGCGGATCGTCGAGCGCGGCTTCATGGTCATCACCGGCGCGGGCGACGGCATCAGGGGTGCGGCGCAAAAGGGCGCGGGACGCGAACGCAGCTTCGGGCTGAATATCCGGCTGCCTTTCGAGCAGCAGTCGAACCCGACGATCCACGGCGATCCGAAGCTGATCTACTTCCACTATTTCTTCACCCGGAAGCTGAACTTCGTGAAGGAGACGCACGCGGTGGTGCTCTTTCCCGGCGGCTTCGGGACGATGGACGAGGGCTTCGAGGTGCTCACGCTGTTGCAGACGGGGAAGGGGCGGCTCGTGCCCATCGTGCTCGTGGATACGCCAGAGGGGACATTTTGGAAAAAGTGGCAGGGCTTCGTCGAGGACGACCTGCTCCGCAAGGGGCTCGTCTCCCCCGATGACTTCCACCTTTTCAAGATCACCTCGAACCTCGACGAGGCGGTCGAGGAGGTCGTGCAGTTTTACCGCAACTATCGGAGCTATCGCTGGGTGGGCGACCGGCTCGCAGTGCGGCTGGATCAAAAGCTCACGGAGGCGGCAGTGGCAAAGCTGAACGTCGATTTCCAGGACATCCTCGATGGCGGCCAGATCGAACAGACGGGCGCCCTGCCGCAGGAGAGCAATGAGCCTGAGATCGCCGATCTGCCGCGGCTCGTGCTGAAGCCGTTCCGGCGGAATTTCGGCCGACTGCGGCAATTCCTCGACGCGATTAATGCGGCGGGGACGTAAGTTTCCCGGCACCCCTGCTGGGGCGCTTCCCCATCCGGTGGCTTGCGCCACCGGCGTAATCTCCGGCGTCCCTCCGGGACAACCCGTTCGACGCCCGCCCTCCTGCCTGAGCGGCTTGCTATGAATAGTAAGCCGCCGGACGGACTACACTAGAAGCTCATCCGCGCGCCGACGAAGACGTTGTGGGAGTCGTAGTTCGACGTGCCAAATTCACCCAGGTAGTAGGCGTGGGCGCCGAAGGTGGGGGAGAGCTGGAGATTGAGGCCGACGTTCAGGGCGAGGCTGTCGCGGCCGATCTCCGAGCTGTGGACGGAGAAATCCGGGCCTCCGAATCCGAACTGGCTGGTGGTCGCAAACGAACGGTCGCCGAACTCATGCTGCCAGGTGGCACGCACCTCGGGCGTGAGGATGGCCCCGCCCACGGGCACTTCGTAGGCGAGGCGGATGCCGACATTCGTGCGGCTGGACTGGCTGTTCTGCGAACGGACGTTCAGCGGCGCCAGCGAGCCGCGCTCGCGGAAGGCATCCACTTCAGTGTAGGTGTACTGCCAATAGGCGATCGGGCCGACGGTGAGGGCGCCGACGTGCGCATCGTAGCCAGTGGCGATGAGGGCGTTGAATTCGCCGCCATCCGGGCTGCCCTTCGCTTTGCCCTGTAGGCCGTTGCGTTTGGTGTCGTAGCTATTGTATCCGCCACCGACGTAAGCCGAGAGGTACCCTCCCGCACCGAAGACGCTGGCGTAGATGCCCCCGCGGATCGAGTCCGCCTCGATGCGCCCGGAGTTGGTCAGGTCCGCGGTCGCGCGGGTGTAATTCACGAGCACGCCGGTCACGAAATTATGGGTCACTTTGTAATCCGCGCCGATGGTCACGCCGCCGGAATCGAAATCGTAGCCGCGTGCATTGGTGGTATTGCCGACGTTCACAAACTCGCCACTGCCCTGGGCATAAACACCGCCGCGTGGAGCCTCGACAGGGAAAATTTCCTTCATCTCCTTGGCGGGCCCCCCGAGGACAGGCTCCAGCGATTCATCACGGCTCGCGGCGCGGATTTCATCGAGACGATGCAGCACCGTGAAGGCTTGCGTATTCGCCGCCGAGCGGGAGATGGAGAAAATCGCGCCGAGTTCCTCCGGCGCGAGCCGATCCAGCGCTGCCGGAAGGCTCTCGATCGGCAGCGCGTCGAGGAAGGCGAGGAGGTCTGCGGCATCCGGTCCCTGGACCACCTGATCGAGCGCCTTGGCGACGGAGCGCTGGTTCGGGGTCTTGGCGATGTCGGCAAAGGCGGTGCGGACGAGGCTGAGGACGACCTCATTGGAGAGATACTGCAACTGGCCCT
This sequence comes from Chthoniobacteraceae bacterium, assembly GCA_041751075.1. Classification (GTDB taxonomy): domain Bacteria; phylum Verrucomicrobiota; class Verrucomicrobiia; order Chthoniobacterales; family Chthoniobacteraceae; genus JANNXQ01. Next base: position 3,628 of record JBGSYE010000244.1, on the reverse strand, counting down.
GCACCAGCGGTGCCGCGGTCTGGACGTCTTGGAACGTCCCATTCACCCCGCCGCCTGCGGTCACGACGGCGATCCGGTCGCCGTCTTGCAGGGTGTAACCATTGATGCTGTCGAGGCGGAGCCGTCCGCCGAGATTCGCGCTGCCGACGACGGCGAGCCGGTCGAACTGGCCGGGGCCGCCGCCGCCGATGCGCAGTTGGAGTTCGCCGCCGGTCTGCGTGTAATTGCCGCCGACGCGGATGTCGCCCGTCCCGCCGCCGACGCGGAGCACGCCGTCCGAGAGCTGGAAATTGCCCGCGCCGAGGGCCTGGGGATTCGCCACGACGATGGTGCCGAGACGGAGATCCGTGCCGCCGGTAAAGGTGTTCGCGCCCGAGAGCGTCCAGGTGCCGGTCCCCACCTTCACGAGCGCGCCGCCGGTGCCGCCGGAGAAGCCGCCATCCCGGATGAGGCCGGAGAAAGTGATGTCGCGATTGTTGCCGCCGGCGGTGAGCCTCTGCGAGCCGAGGAAGAGGGTGCCATTGCCCTCGAAGGAGCCGATCGTGAGCGAGGAACTCAAGAGCGACGAGATGTCGATCCGGGAGGTGGGATTCGCATTGATCAAGACGGCACTGCCGCCCTGGGCATTGGTGGCAAAGACGGTCGCAGTTCCGGCGCCGCTGTTGGTGACCCGCACATTGCCGGCGTTGCTCGTCCCGCTGAAGAGGGTCTGCGAGTTGTTGCCGCTGTTGGTGATGACGGAGTTCTGCGCGCTGGAAGCGTTGAAGAATGCGACGACGGAGGATGGCGCGGCGCCCGAGCCCTGGTTGCGGATCGTGGCGGTGCCAGCCGTCGTGGTGTCGAAGAAATTCAGAAGCGCGGTCGGACTGCTCAGCGTGATCGTCGAGTTGCCGGCGGTGGAGTTGTCGAGGAAGTCGCCGATGGCGGTATTGCCGTTGAGCGTGATGTTCGAGGCGCCGGCGGTGCTGTTGTCGAGGAAGCGGACATTCGAGAAGTCGCCGCCGCTGACGATGGTCGCAGCTCCCGCGCTGGTATTTTGCCCGAAGATGGTGGAGCTGCCGAAGCCGGAGTTGCTGAGGTTCGCGGTTCCCGCGGTCGCATTCACGACGAAGGTCGCATTGCTGTCGTCCCCGCTGTTGAGGATGGTCGCCGCGCCGGCGGTCGCGGTGCCGCTGAAGAGCGTCTGTGCGTTCTGGCCGCTGTTGGTGATGAAGGCGTTCAGCGCGCTGGAGGCATTGTAGAACGCAACCACCGACGCTGGGAAGAGGCCGCCCGAGCCCTGGTTATTGATCGTCGCGTTGCCGCCGTTGGCGGAATCGAAGAAATTCAGCAGCGCGGTGGCACTGGTGAGATTGATCGTCGCATTGCCGGCGGTGGAGTTGTCGAGAAAGTCGCCTATGGCGGTATTGCCGCTGAGGGTGATGGTGGAGGCGCCGCCGGTGCTGGTCCCGATGAAGCGCACATTGGAGAAGTCGCCGCTGCTGAGAATGGTCGAGCCGCTGGCGCTCGCATTTTGGCCGAAGATGGTGGAGCTGCCCACCCCGGTGTTGCTGAGGTTCGCGTTCCCTGCGCTCGCATTCGCGACGAAGGTTGTGTTGCTGTCGTCCCCGCTGTTGAGGATGGTCGCCGCGCCGGCGGTGGTGGCGCCGCTGAAGAGGGTCTGGGAGTTCTGGCCGCTGTTGGTGATGACGGCGTTCAGCGCGCTCGAGTTGTTGAAGAAGGCGACCACCGACGCTGGGAAGAGCCCGCCCGAGCCCTGGTTGTTGATCGTCGCCGTGCCGGCGTTCGCGGTGTCGAAGAAATTCAGCAGCGCGGTCGCATTGTTCAGGGTGATCGTCGCGCCACCGGCGGTGGAGTTGTCCTGGAAATCGGCGATCGCGAGGTTGCCGTTGAGCGTGATCGTCGAGGTGCCTCCGGTGCTATTGTCATTGAAGGACACGGTCGTGAAGGCCCCGCTGCTGACGATATCGGCGGTCCCGGCACTGGCATTGGCGGTGAAGGTCGTCAGCGTGTCGGCCGCGAGATTGATGATCGCCGCATTGCCCGCGTTGGCATTCACGCTGAACTGAGTGGTCGCGCCCGCGGCATTGTTCGTGATCACCGCCGTCCCGCCCTGGCTGCTGCCGGTGAAAAAGAGCCGCGAATTCATCCCGGTATTGGAGATCGTCGCCGAACCGGCACTCGCCGTATTCGAGAAGAGGATCGTCGAGCCGTCCGCGACGCCGCTTCCCGCGTTGTTCAGCGTCGCATTGCCTCCGTTGGCGTTGCCGATGAAGTTGATCACGCCGTCCGGGGTGTTCGTCAGCGTTCCGAGCCCGGCGCTCGACGTGTCGTCGAAGGTGACAAAGCTGGAGTTGTTGATGACGATCGACGTGCCGATGGTCGCGGCATTCGTAAAGGTCAGGTCGCTGATGATCGGAAGGCTGTTGTTGATCGTCTGCGTGAGCCCGGAGGTATTCACGAGGCCGGGGCCGACGATCGTGGTCACATCCTGGTTGTCGATGGTGAAGGCCGTGGCGCCGTTGAAGGTGATGCCGTCGATCGTGATCGGAGCGACGATCGTCGGGTTGGTAACCGTGGAATTGGTGAAGATCGCCGTCTCGCCGGCCATGTCCGGGACATTGGCGGGAAGCCAGTTCCCCGGGGTGTTCCAGATATTCGTCGCCGGCATGTTCAGCCACGTCTGTGCGACGCTGGTGGATTGACCGAGTGCCGTGCCGCAGAGCGCCAGGATCGAGCAGGCGAGCGCTCGAGTGCGTCGCTGGAGGAGTGGGCGCGATTCGGGCCGGGCTGGAGCGGTGGGAGGATAGGGATGGGTAGGGGACATAGGTTTCCGGTTGGTTGGGAGGCCGCTGGGATTCATGCCTGCCACACTCGGCAGCACGCCTGGATTCCAGCCAGCCCGCGGGAGGCTGCGAAACCGCGGAAGAGCCGTCAACCGCGAATCGCAAAACTTTGTCGATAAACTCGACCCGCCGGTGGTGCGCCAGTTTCGCCGAAACTGCCGCGGCGACCCCTGAACCGCCATGTCACTTCCGGCGAACGTCACCCGCCACCTACCCGGCCCTTTGCGCGATCACGTAGTCGTGGATCGTATTGACGGTCGCCAGCGCCTGCCGGGCGGTGTCAGAGTTCGGCACCTTCACGCCGAATTGCTTTTCCAGCGAGACCACCAGCTCCAGCGCGTCGATCGAATCCAACCCGAGTCCTTCTGGTCCGAAGAGCGGCAGATCATCGCCGATCTCCTCCTTCGGCACCTTCAGCATGAGATTGGTGACCATCATCTCTTTGATGGTGTCGCGCAGGTTGGTCATTGGGGGAAGAAGTTGAGTGTTGAGAGTTGAGTGGCGCAACTGTGGATTCGCTTCGGCGCGCGGGACTAAACCCGCGAGCCTCTCAACACTCAACACTCAACTTCTTCCCCCCATGCGCCTCGACCAGCTCCTCGTCGCCCGCGGGCTCTGCCCCAGCCGCGAGAAGGCGCAGCGCGCGATCATGGCCGGCGAGGTGAAGGTCGGCGACCGCGTCATCGATAAAGCGGGGACGAAAGTGGCCGACGATGCGGAGATCGTCGTGCGGCAAGCCGAGCGCTACGTCGGGCGCGGGGGATTGAAGCTCGAAGGCGCGC
>JBGSYE010000243.1:0-4315 GCA_041751075.1 Chthoniobacteraceae bacterium | reverse complement strand
GCATGTCGAAGCCTTCATCGACTTCCCCGACGAGGACATCGACCCCGATACCGGCGAGGCGCTGCGTTCCAGGCTGGAGGCGGTGCGTGTGGAGATCGAGTCACTGCTGGCGACCGCGGGACGGGGGAGATTGCTGCGCGAAGGGGTGCGCGCGGTGATCGCCGGCGCGCCGAATGTCGGCAAGTCGTCGCTGCTCAATCTGCTGCTCGGCTGCGATCGCGCGATCGTGAGCGCGCGACCGGGCACGACGCGCGACGTCATCGAGGAGACCCTCGACGTGCGCGGCCTTCCGCTTCGCCTCATCGACACCGCCGGACTCCGCGAGAGCGACGATGAGATCGAGCAGGCCGGCATGGAACGCACCCGGAGGCAGATCGAACTTGCGGACCTCGTGATGCGCATCGTGGATGCGAGCGAGCCGATGGCGCACGATGCGTCGGGATTCGCCGCAGGCGACGAACGGGCCTTGCTCATCCTGAATAAGTGCGATCTCGGCGAACATGACTCGTGGCGTGGAGCCGAGGGCGTGCGCGTGTCCTGCCTGAGAGGTGCCGGCGTCGCGGAACTGGGGGACGCCATCTTCACCCGGGTGACGGCCGGTCACGCGGCGCACCGGGACTGGTCACTGGCGATCAATGCACGGCATCAGGCGTGTCTCGAGTCGGCACTGAAATACACGGAGGCCGCGCGCGGGGCGCTAGGCGGGGGCGTGTCACCAGAGTTCATCGCGGAGGAATTGCGGGCCGCGCTCGAAGCGGTGGGTGACGTGGTCGGACGGGTCGATGCAGAGGACGTGCTCGGCCGAATCTTCAGCACATTCTGCATCGGCAAGTAGCGCGCTGCCTCTCCTATTCTGCGGCGCACTCCGCCAGCCGCTTGCGATAGATCACGCGCGCGTGCTCGTAGGCGGCTTTCGCGTCCTCGATTTCCGCGGGTGCGATCAGCTTTTCCTTTTGCGACCAGCATTGGTCCACGCCCTTCAGGCACCACTCGATACTGCGGCGCGAGGCGCGGATGGGGTTTCCATCCACGAGGACGAAGATCGGATTGGTGTGCGACGACGGCAGGATGCGCAGCGCGACCCAACTGCTCCGGTCGAGCTTCACGTCGAAGGTGAGCGCATGGATCTGTCCATCGGCGGCGATGGTCTTTTTCGCGACGGGGTAGCCATTCACGATCACCTCCACGGGCACCGTGCGGCTTTCACCGATACGGGCGCGCTCCACATCCCAGTACGGCTTTTGCGACGCGGTAAGGTTGCGCATCGCGGGGTCGGGTTTGTCGCCGAGACGGGCGGCGGCGCGGACGGTGAGCTTCATGGTGCCCGCGCGATCGAGCTTCAACTCGCTGCCGGCTTCGCCCATCCGCACGCCGCCTGCGGTGAAGTCGAGCAGGTGGCTCTTGCCGTCGCCCACGTAATTGCGACCTGCGCGGATGCCCTCGCACCAGTCCTCGTAATTCAGCCTCCCATCGAGCTTCACATAGCTGCGGCCGAGGCCCACACGCTCGCCGTAGATGCACGGGAAATCCGTCTCGCCGCTGATGCGTGTGCGGAAGCCGGCGTTGAGCGTGTGATACCAGATATTCAACTCCCACGGATACGGCGTATCGACCGTGGAGAGGAAATCGACCGCGGGTACGAGCCTGCCATCGGGGCCGGGGACTTCGTGCGTCACATCGACGATGTATTCATTCGCGCCGATGCCGTTGAAGGGCGGGACCACGTAGTTCGGCAGCGCATCGGTGACGGTGCGCGCGCGGACATCCGGGCGATCCTGGAGGCGGCCGGGATCATCCTCCGGGAGCGGCTGCAGGCCCCAGCCACTGTGCGCGGGACCGACGAGCGCGCCCTGCTTCTTCGCCCAGCGCAGGGTGTTCAGGCAGAGCGTCGGCCAGTGGGTGCTGGAGTCGCCGCCGGGATACATCTGCTCGCGGAGGCGCAGCAGACAAAGGTGGCCGCTCTTGTGCGAGCCGAAGCCGGAGACCTCGATGTCGTAGCGCAGCAGATATGGGTAGCTGGAGACGGCGTCGTCTTTGCCAGTGAAGAATTGCTTTTGGTAATCGAAGCACGGCCCCCATGTGAGATTTGCGCCGACCTTCAAATCTTCGCCCTGGCAATGCCGCGCCATATCCGGCGCATGCACGCCCTCCGTCGGGCGCGTGTAGTGCGCGCAGCCCGCGGCGTGGATGTGATGATCGCCGGACCACCAGCCATCCTTTGCGGGATCGATCCAGCGCTGGACCTGAAACTTCAGCTCGCGCGTCTCCGGGCCGACCTCCACGGACCGCGTCTCGCGGATCGATTCCGGGCCGCGCTCAAACTGCACTTCGTATGCTCCATCAGGCAGGCGGAGCATTTCTCCATGCGCGCGATAGACCTGTGGATGAAAGGCGAAGTCGGGCGCGAGGCGTTTCGCCTGCGACGGATAGACGCGACCCTGCGCATCGCGGATGAGGAAGGACGCAGTGGTCGGCTGGCCGTGCTCGTCGAGCACGCGCATCGCGATCTCGCGCGCGGGCAGGCAGGCGAAAAGAATGTCGGTTTCATTGCGGAAGCCGATGTCCTGCGTGCCCTGGCCGACGTCGCACGAGAACTTCGCCTCCCGCCGGCCTGCGTCGCGGCTGTAGAGCTGCACGATGCGATACTCCAGCGCGAGGCCGCTGAGCGCGGGCTGCAGCGGTTGCGCGTCGTAGGTCTGAAGATCGAGCCACAAGTCCGCCGCGGGCGGACGCTCGGCATTCAGATCGCGCGGGCCGAGTGACCGATCGGAAGGCGTGCGCGTGCGCGCCACGTTGTGGACGGATTGCGCATTAGGGCTCACCACACGTAGCGGCGCCGTCGTGCCCGCTTCGTTGTGGACCTTCACGAAGAACTGCCGCCAACCCTGCTCGACGAGGTCCGCTTTCGCCAACCCTGCCGCGACCTTCACCCGCATCTCGGGATTGATCTGCACCGCGAGCAGGCATGAGCGATCGAGCACCGCCTGCGCGGCGACGGGATCGGCGCGCTCGGTGGCCGCCTTGATCGCTGCCTTGTCCGCATCGCTGAGCGGCGAGCCGAGATAGTCCGCCGCTTCCAGGAGCCGCCGCACTTGCGCAAAGAAAGGCTGCGGCTCGACCGCGATGGGCGGCAGGTCGGCGGCTTGGGCGCCGGTCAAAACGAACGCCGCGAGCAGTGCGAAGGGAGAGGGAAAACGCCTGATGGAACTGGATGCTGGGTTCATTTCGTGGCCGTCTTCGCGTTGCCTGAAAGAATGCCGTGCAATTCATGCACCTTGGCCACGATCTTCTCCTCGAGCTCCGGCGCCCACGGGCCCGGATGCGTCGAGCTGTAGCGCATCGCGTCGCCGCCTTCGTAGCCGCCCTCCTCGCGCAGGCGCCGGCTCGGGATGTAGCCCATCACATCATTCGAGTAGCCCGCGACCCACACCGCTGCCTTGCCCGCGAGTTCCCGTTTCAGTCGCAGCGAGTAGTCCACCACTGTCTCCCCGCCGAGCGCCGTGAGCACAAGCGCATCGCCAAAGTGAACGACCTGCACGGGGAACGGATACTTCGTCGGCAGCGCGCCATCCTTGTCGAGCTTTGCGAGCATCTTGCGCGCGTGGGCCGCGGCGTATTTGTCTTTCCCCGTCAGGCGCTGCTCGAATTCCTCCCGCGTCGGCGGCGGTGAATAGGCGAGATCGATCTCCGCAAACGCAGTGCGAAGCGGCCCCTCCACGACACGCGGGGGCACCACCGAGAGCGCCGTCTCGACGGCCATCGCCAGCGCGCGCCCGTGGCGTTTCGCGTATTCGAGTTCCCGTCGCGGATACGGATTCTGATCGCCGCTGCATCCATTGAGAAAGAGCGCCGTCACGCCCGAATGATCGCCTTGCAGATACTCCTGCGCATAGCCGGGGTAGTCGCCGCAGAATTGCTGAAAGCCCATCGTCGTCGCATGGCACGCGTAGCCAAAGAGCACCGCGCGCAACTTTCCATCCGCGCCCATCACACTCAGCACCGGCACGTCGTGATCCACCGGCCCATCGGGGTAGGGACTGTTGGAATATCCCGTCGCCGTCGGCAGCCGGCGATTCATGGCGAAGCCCGCGCGACCGCGGCTGTAGTTGAGCCGCGCTGGAGCCGACTCCTTCAACGCCGTGCCGACCACTGCGAAAATCTTTTCCTCCAAAAATTTCCCGTAGCGTTCCCCCGGCGTCGGATCCTCCGAGAATGAACCCCACACGCGAAACTCCGGCCCGCAGTGGGTGTGCGAAGCATTCAGCAGCAGCCCTTCGCGCGGCAGTCCATGCGCTTCGTGCAGGCGCTTCTCCAG
>JBGSYE010000242.1:0-4461 GCA_041751075.1 Chthoniobacteraceae bacterium | reverse complement strand
CTTTCGCACCGGCCTGGGCGAGACCATCCGCGAGCGCGCCGCCGAGCACGCCGGTGGCGCCGATGACGACGGCGACTTCATTGGTGAGATCAAAGAGGGAGGTGCTCATAAGTGGGTCCGCGGAGCACAGCGGAGCCCGTCCGGCTTGGCAAGAGCGGCCTAGCGCCAGAGCGCGGCGATCAGGAACCAGGCGATCATCACTGCGGCGACGGTGAGCTTTGCGAAGAGGCCCGCCGTGGTGCCAAGCAGCGTGCCGACTGACGAGCGGCCCGCCGGCAGCAGTTCCTTTCCCCCGAGAATTTCGCCGGCCAGCACGCCGACCATCGGTCCGACAAAAAGTCCGATCGGGAAGAAAAACAGGCCCACGATCGCGCCGAGGATTCCGCCAAACGCCCCCCACCGCGTCGCGCCAAACCATTTCGCGCCGATCGAGCCGCTCACGATGTCGATCACATAGCTGAGCACCATGAGCACCGCCAGACCGGCGATCGTCCACCAGCTCACGCTATTCGCCTCGCCGAGCGCGGTGTGATGAATGATGGCCGCAGCGAGGATCACCGTGGTGCCCGGCAGCAGCGGCAGGACAGTGCCGGCGAGGCCGATAAGCATCAGGACGATCGTGAGAGTCCACCAGAACGCGGGATTCATTTCAGATTTCGGATTTCAGATTTGCGGCGAGTGGACGCGATCAGTAAGACGCCGGAGTCCAAAACTAAATATCAAATCCCAAATCTGAAATCCCCATGCCTCTCGAACTCGGAACCAAAGCGCCCACCTTCACCCTCAAATCCAAAAAAACCGACGGCCTCGTCGATGTCACCGTGCCCGAGCCGGGCAAGCCGACGGTGATCCTCTTCTTCCCACTCGCCTTCACCAGCGTCTGCACGGATGAAATGTGCAACGTCAGCCAGGGCCTCGGCTCCTTCGCCGGGGCGGAAGTGATCGCCATCTCCGTGGACAACCCCTTTGCCCAGGAGGCGTGGGCCAAGGCGAACAACATCGGCGTCACCCTTGTGAGCGATCTGAACAAGGAGGCGACCGATGCCTATGGCGTGCGCTTCAAAGGCATCGCGGGCATCGGCGACAGCGCGGCGCGTGCGGCCTTCGTGGTGGATAAGGCGGGCGTGATCCAATACGCCGAGCAGACTCCGACTCCGAAAGACCTGCCGAATTTCGACGCCATCAAGGCGAAGCTCGCGGCGCTCTGAGATTCGCCCCTCGCTACGGTGGGATGGGTGGGCTAGTCTCCTCACCATGATTTCCGTGCTCGAAGAATCTTGTGTGCGCCAGCGCGTGCATCCCATCAGCGTCGAAACGTATCATCGGATGGGTGAGATCGGCGCACTATCCGAGCGTACGGAATTGATTCGGGGTGTCGTCATCGAACAAATGCCCAGACCTCCACTCCACTCCTCGATTGTGGGTTTACTGGGGGATAGTCTGACGGCGCTCGCTCTGAAAGAGCACATCGTGCGCGAGCAAGAACCGCTTACCTTTGAAGAATCGGAGCCGGAGCCGGATATCGCGATCGTGTGCGGGAGCCGCCAGGATTATTTTCGAGGGCATCCGCGCACGGCATCTTTGGTGATCGAGGTGTGTGTCACGAGCGAGTCACTCGATCGTGTGAAGCTGGATGTCTATGCGGAGGCTGGCGTGCCGGAGTGCTGGCTGGTGCTGGCGCAGGAGCTAGTGATCGAGCGGCACACTGAGCCCGGCGACGGGCATTATCGGCGGATCGAGCGAGCCGTGTATCCGCAGCAGCTCGCGAGCACGGTGATCCCGAGTGTGGCGCTGCCGCCCGCCGGACTCTTTCCCGGCTGAGCCCTACTTCGCCTTCGGCCCCGGCTTCGGGTCGAGATTCGCGTCGAGATCGGCTGGCGTGACGGTCGAGGCGATGCCGCTCGCGGGAACCTCGCCCTTCGCCACCCACACGAGGGCATTGAGCACCGTCTTGCGGAAGTCGTCATTGCCCCAGTTGTCGTGGAAGTGGCCGCCAGTGAAGCCGAAGCCGCGTCCCCCGTCTGGTCGTTCGACGGCCCACATCACCGCTTCCGGCCGTCCACTCGCGGCGACGATGTGATCGTAGGGGCCCTTCGGGTACACGTAGGGCCCTTTGCGCACTCCATCGCCCGGTTTGGCGACGAGGATTGGGACGAATTTCGTCCCCGCGTGCTCCTTTGGTCCCTCCGCTGAAAAGTCGTCGGCGAAGCGCATGTTGAAGTACCATTCGTCCTTGATCTGAAAGGGGCGCACGCCGCGCGTGATCGGGTGCTCCGGGAGTTTTTCGAAGCTCGGTTCCCAGATCGGATTGCACGAATACGCCTTTTCGTAGTGCCCGCCGATCCAGCGCTGGAAAGGCTCCCCGGCCTGCTCCACCTCGACCTCGACGCCATAGTGCATGAAGCCGAGCCCCACGCCGCGCTTCGCCCACGCCTCGATTTTCGAAATGCGTTTCCCCTCGTCCTGCACGACCTCGTGTTTCGGACCGCCATCCATGTAGAAGACGACCGCATCCGCTCCGTCAAAAACGCTTTCGTCCGCCGGCCAGCCATTGAGCACCACCTCGACCTTGAACGCCCGTGCGCCGCTCGCGAGGGCCTTGGCGAGCAGTTGCACTCCGGCATTGAACTCATGCAGCCGCGGCGGATGCGAAGGTTTGCCGGCGACAAGGACGAGCTTCTCTGTGCCATCGGGCGTCTTGGCGCTGGCGGAGAAAGGACAGCCGAGCGCGAGCCCGGCAAAGGCGAGGAGGCGGAGGGTGCGATGCATGGCGGTAGATGAAGCCACTGGCGGGAACGGCGGTCAATCCGCGCGTCCAGCGAGCATGCCGATGAGGCTGCTCGCTATCGGAGCGCTGAGGGAGCGAGCGGCCTGGAAGGCACGCTCGCTCTACGGTGCGAGTTCCCGCCGCACCGCATCCGCGACTTCCGATTGTGCGGCTAGCGTCAACGATGCCTCGAACTGTTTCCGTGCAGCCGCCGCATCGCCGCATGCTTTGGCGATCATTCCGGCATGATGGAAGATGCGCGGGTCGCGGATGCCGACGGCGAGCACCTTCTCCATCTCTGCGCGCGCTTCGGTGGATCGGCCGTTCGCGTGCAGTGCCCAGGCGTAGGCGTGACGGGTGAAGAGATCGGGCCGCCGCTTCATTTCAAGCGCCGCGAACCGCACCGCTTCCGCGCCGTTTGCGGCGTGATCCGCGTAGTAGAAGGCCAGCTCGCGATTGGCGTTGTCCGCAGCCATCGTCACGCGGATCGCCAGTTTCGCGAAGTTGGCAAAGACCTCGCGCGCTTCCCCCGTCTTGCCGGCTCGCGCGAGCGCCTTGCCGAGCACGAAGAGATTCTCCGTATGCGGCGCCGCCTTGTAGAAATCGCGTGCCGCCGCCACGGCCTGATCGTGGTGACCGCGCGCCGTATGCACCTTCACGAGGTTCGCCAGCGCATAGTGGTAGCCGGGAAAAAGCTGGAGCGCGTCGGTGAGCGCGCGCTCGGCGGCGTCCGGCGCGCCGCGCAGCAGCTCGAGATGCGCATATTGGCAGAGGATCCAGGCGCGATCCTCGACCTCGGACGGGGGCGTCTTGGTGTAAGCCGACTGCATGAGGTCGATCGCGCCCTGAATGTCGCCGAAGAGCTCGCGGAGATAAGCGGCGCGAGTGAGCGCGGCGATGTCGCCGGGCCGGAGATCGAGCGCCCACTGCGCTGCTTTCTCGGCTTCCTCGTATTCGCCCATCTCGATGCACGCATCGGTGAGCAGCGCATACACGAATACATCATCGGGCGAGCGCTTGTTCAGTGCGCGGGCCGCATCGAGGGCGCGGGCAAATTTATGCCGGCCCAGCAGAGTCCACGTCTCGATCTTCCGCGCCTCGAAATTGTCCGGCGCAAGCCGCAGCGATTCCTGCACCGCCGCGGCAGCCTGCTCATACCAGTCGTGATCCGAGGTCTCCCGCCCGCGCCGGGTGAGCGCGAGAGCGAGGGCGTTGTGGGCGTCGGCGTTCTTCGGATTGGCCGCGATGGCCTGGCGGGCGTGCTCGATTTTTTGCTCGGCGGGAGATTTGCCAGCCGCCGATGGCTGAGCCCGCGACGCGAGCGGTATGACCGCGATAGCGACCGTGAGGAAGCGCGCTGCGCATGTGACGAGATACTTCATGAAGCTTCGGAAAAAAAGATGTGCCTGGCTCTTCCGAGCCAGGCACATCAAAGGGTCGGATCACCCGGCTCTGGCGAGCCAGGCCGCGATCACGGCGGGCCGCCGCCGGGCTCGCCCGGATCGAGATGCCGCCGATCACGGCCACTCGGACAATTCCCGAGATACGGGAAGGTGGTGCGATACGCGGTGTCGTTCACATTCACCCCGTCGCCGAGCTGGTTGTTCGGCGCGATGTTGAAGGCGGGGTTGAGCACACCGACCACGGCGCGCAGCGAGATGTCGGTCACGTCGTCGAAGACGCGGCGGCCATTC
>JBGSYE010000241.1:0-3774 GCA_041751075.1 Chthoniobacteraceae bacterium | reverse complement strand
CTCGGCGATGGACTGGCTCGGCCAGCTCATGGCCTTTGTCCGCGACAAGCCCTACGACCTCGCCGAACCAGACCCCGCGCAGGCGACGAAGACCACGCTCGCGAAATACCGCGGCGCCGCGTGCGGTGCGAAATACGCCGAGGCCCTGTGGGCGATGCACACGCGTCCGGTGGAGATCCTCTGACGGTCGCCAGTGGTGCTACTTCGCGTCGGAAGCCGGAAAGGCGACGCCGTCGTAGAGCTCCGTCAGCGGCAGTTCGGTGGCGATGCAGCCGAGCGGGATGACAGCGTCCAGCCCGCTGAAAACCTCGCGGACGAATCCCGATGGGCCGCGCCGGTAGCCGATGACGAGCGCGCGCTCGCATTCCACCAGCAGGTACACGTCGAGCGAGGGTAGCGCGAGGTAGCCGTCGCGCTTTTCACCTTCATCAGTCCGGCGCGTGGAGTCGGAGAGGACTTCGATGACGACGATGGGCTGATCCTGAAAGCTGTCGTCGGGCGGATTCGGCTGACACGTCACCTGCACGTCTGGGTAGTAGAAGCGGAGCCCCGCTGGGAGACGGAGCCGGACTTTGGTGTCGCTGTTGAATGGCCGGCACGGCTTGCCGCGGAGGCGGGCGCCGAGCGATACGAGGGCATTCGTCGCGATAGCGTTGTGTACATTCTTCGCCCCCGCCATCGCGTAGACCACTCCGCCGAGGTACTCGTGCTTTGTGGGCGAGGTGATCTCCCCCTCCAGATAGTCCTCCGACGAGATCATCAAGTCGCGGACGCGTTCAGCAGTCATGAGCGGAGGTTAGAGGGTTCGCATGGTTTCGCAACCTGCGCGGGACTCTATCCGCCGAACACGATCCTCCCGTCCTGGGCATCCGCGGTGACGGTGTCGCCTTCGCGGAATTCTCCGGCGAGGATTTGCAGCGAGAGCGGGTCGAGGAGTTCGCGCTGGATCACGCGCTTGAGCGGGCGTGCGCCATACACGGGGTCGTAGCCTTCGCGGGCGAGGTGGGCCTTGGCGGCGTCGGTGAGCGTGAGCGTGAGCTTCTGATCTGCGAGGCGCTTCTCCAAGCGGCGCACCTGGATCTCGACGATGTGCTTGAGGTCTTCGTCGTTCAGGCGGTCGAAGATCACGATCTCATCGACGCGGTTCAGAAACTCGGGACGGAAGTGGCCGCGCAGACTTTCGAGCACGCGGGCCTCGCGTTGCTCGGCGTTGTCCATATCGAGGATGAACTGCGAGCCAATGTTGCTCGTCATGATGATGACGGCGTTTTTGAAATCCACGGTGCGGCCCTGGCCGTCGGTGATGCGGCCATCGTCGAGCACTTGCAGCAGGACGTTGAAGACATCGTGGTGCGCCTTTTCGATCTCGTCGAAAAGGATCACGCTGTACGGCTTGCGGCGCACGGCTTCGGTGAGCTGGCCGCCTTCCTCAAAGCCGACGTATCCGGGCGGCGCACCGATCAGCCGCGCGACGCTGTGCTTCTCCATGTATTCGCTCATGTCGATGCGGACCATCGCGGCTTCGTCGTCGAAGAGGAACTCGGCGAGCGCGCGGGAGAGCTCAGTCTTTCCCACGCCGGTGGGGCCGAGGAAGATGAAGGAGCCGATGGGGCGATTCGGGTCTTGAAGGCCGCTGCGTGCGCGGCGCACGGCATTCGCGACCGCACTGATCGCTTTTCGCTGGCCGATCACGCGGTGGCCGAGGCGATCCTCCATCTTGAGCAACTTCTCGCGTTCGCCTTCGCGGAGATTCATGACCGGGATGCCGGTCCACGCGCTCACGACTTCCGCGATGTCTTCTTCGGTGACTTCTTCCCGGAGCAGGGTGGCGGGCTCGATGCTGGATGCGGGCTGGGGGCTGCTGGCCGCGAGCTGGCGTTCGAGCTCGGGGATGCGGCCGTACTGGATCTCGCTCGCCTTCGCGAGATCGCCGGTGCGCTGGGCGCGCTCGAGATCGGTGCGCAGGGTTTCGAGCTGCTCCATCAGCTTCCGCGATTCATCGACAACGGATTTTTCCTTCTGCCACTGCGCCTTGAGCGCGGCGCTGTTTTCACGCAGGTCGGCGAGTTCCTTCTCGATCTTGGCGAGGCGCTCCTTGCTCGCGGCGTCTTTCTCCTTCTTCAATGCCTGCCGCTCCATCTCGTGCTGCATGATATCGCGTTCGATCACGTCGATCTCCGTCGGCATCGAATCGAGTTCGATCTTCAGGCGGCTCGCGGCTTCATCCACGAGATCCACGGCCTTGTCGGGGAGAAAGCGGTCGCTGATGTAGCGGTGCGAAAGCACGGCGGCAGCGACGATCGCGGCGTCCTGGATGCGCACGCCGTGATGGACTTCGTAGCGCTCCTTGAGCCCGCGCAGGATGGCGATGGTGTCCTCGACGCTCGGCTCATCGACTTTCACCGGCTGGAAACGGCGTTCGAGCGCGGCGTCCTTTTCGATGTACTTCCGATACTCATCGAGCGTGGTCGCGCCGATGGTGCGCAGCTCGCCGCGCGCTAGCTGCGGCTTCAGCATGTTGCTCGCATCCACCGCGCCTTCGCTCGCGCCGGCGCCGACGATGGTGTGCAGTTCGTCGATGAAGAGGATGATCTCGCCCTGCGAGTCGGTGACTTCTTTCAGGAAGGCCTTCAGCCGGTCCTCGAATTCCCCGCGGAACTTCGCGCCCGCGAGCATCGAGCCGATGTCCATCGCGACGATGCGCCGGTTCTTCAAAGACTCCGGCACGTCGCCGCTGACGATCCGCCGCGCGAGTCCCTCGACGATCGCGGTCTTGCCGACGCCGGGTTCGCCGATGAGCACCGGGTTGTTTTTCGTCCGGCGCGAGAGCACCTGCATCGTCCGGCGAATCTCGCTGTCGCGGCCGATCACCGGATCGATCTTCCCGCGCCGCGCGGCGTCGGTGAGATCGCGCCCATACTTTTCGAGCGTCTGATATTTCCCCTCGGGATTCTGATCCGTGACGCGCTGCGAACCGCGCACCTGCTGGAGCGCCTGCATGAGCTGGTCGCGCGTGATCCCGGCCTCAGTGAGGAAATTCGCGGCCGCGGTCTTCGTGCGAGTGAGCGCGAGCAGATAGTGCTCGGCGCTCAGGTACTCGTCCTTCATCACCGCCATCTCGCCTTCGGCGGCGTCGAGGGCGTTCACCACTTCGCGGCTCAACTGCGAATGTCCGCCATGCGCCTGCGCGCGGCGGGAAAGTTCGGCCTGCAATTTCGACTCGAGGCCTGGCGCCGCGACGCCCATCTTCTCGAGCAGCGGTCGCGTGATGCCTTCGCTCTGCTGGAGCAGGGCGAGCAGGAGGTGCTCGTTGGAAATCTCCGCGTGGTGCTGCTTGGAGGCGAGGTCCTGTGCGGCTTGCAGCGCCTCCTGCATCTTCTGGGTGAATCGGTCGGGTCTCATGGCAGGGAAAAAAATGTGACGCGAGATTGAGCAGGATGCTGTCCCTCCCTTGTCCAGAAGCGAGCGTGGATTTCTCGGGCCAGGCTGGCGCGAGGACTGGGCGCGATTGGCTGGGCGGCGCGTGAAAATGGCGCAACGGCGCTTGCAGCGGCGGCCTACGACCATCGGTGACATCCGGTGGCCGGGATGTCGTGGAGCAGGTGACGCCATGCTCCGCGCCTCCTCTAAAGATGGCGACGGTCACAGACCGCCGCTACAAACCTGGTGCTTGCGAGAGTCGATGAGGCTGGCCGCCGAGGTATTCGCTGATGCGTTCGCGGCGGGCGGCCAGTTGCTTCGACTGCGCGGCGGGAGTGGCGGAGACGGCGCGAT
>JBGSYE010000240.1:0-3245 GCA_041751075.1 Chthoniobacteraceae bacterium | reverse complement strand
CGCTCGGCGGACTGCGCGGGCTGGTCACGCTCCGCTCCATCCTCGGCAATATCGGAGTCCTCGTGCTGCCCGATCAGGTCTGCATTTCCACCGCGCACGAAGCCTTCGATGACGCTGGCAAGCTCAAGGACGAGCGGAAGGCGAAGCAGGTGGCGGCGCTCGCGAAGGGGTTGGTCGAGACGTTGGGCAAATTAAAAGGGCAGGAGAGCTAACGCGAAAGAATCACATGCTTGGGGAAAGGGGAACCGGTGGTCTGCTTCTCCTTCTCCTTCAATCCCCTCGAGTGAAGGAGAAGGTGAAGAATTGTTCAGGCCAACCCGCGGGCGATCGCCCGGTGCCGTTCTCTCTCGCCCGCGTGAATGGCCCCGGCGAGTGAGTGCGGTGCCTTGCTCCTTGCCTGGAGGCACTTTCGGCGAAAGTGACCCACCCCCCTCCCTTTACTTCGTCAGCTCGACGAGCTTTGGCGTGATCGCATCCGCCCAGATCTGGTAGCCAGCGGGGGAGAGATGCAGGAAGTCCGGCATGATCTCCTTCGTCAGTGACCCATCCGGCTGCATGAACTTCTCTCCGATATCGAGGAAGAAGACGTTCTTGCCGTCGTGCAGATTGGCGACGGTCGCGTTCACTTCATCGAGCTTGTCCCGCCCCGGATTCGGGCTGGCCTTTTCTCCGCGTGGAAATACGGCGAGCAGCAAGACCTTCGTCGCAGGGAGCTTTTTCCGGATGGTCTGCACGATCCGCTCGATGCCTTTGGCGATGCCTGCGGCCGGATCGGCGCTCACGTTATTCGTGCCGATCATCACCACGGCTGCTTTGGGCTGGATGCCGTCGAGTTCTCCATTCTCGATCCGCCAGAGCAAATGCTGGGTGCGGTCGCCGCCGATCCCAAAGTTCGCCGGAGCCCATTGGCCGAACGCCGACTCCCACACCGTGGCTCCATTCCTGGACCACCCAGCCGTGATCGAGTCGCCGAGGAAAACGACCTGCGCCTTCCCTTCGCGGGCGGTCTTCAAAAAGCTCTCGTGCTTCGTCACAAAGGAAGCGTTTGGCTGGCCCGTCGCGGCGTCCATCTTCGGTGCGGCGATATCCGGAGGCTGTGGTGGGAGCTTGCTTGCCGGGACGACCGGCGCAACCGCCTTGGCCGCCATAGCGGGCTTGGCTGGCACTGTGGGCTTGGCCGGTGCTGCCGGGGCGGCTGCCGATTGGGCGAAGGCCAGGGAGCTGGAGAATCCAACGCCAAAGGCGACGAACAGGGTGAGGATGTGAGATGGGAGACGGGGGAGCGAGTGCATGGGCGGAACGTGCAGACACCAACCAGGAAAGCGCCCGAAGTTTAGAGGAGTTTGCGGAGGAGTACGTTGGGAATGCGTCCTCAGGGGCAGCTTTGACCGGACTGCCGCCGAAACGCAGCTTCGCGGGGCGCGACCTGCGAACGAGGGCGAAAGAGCCGCGTATCTGGGCAGAATTTTTGTCCGGGGTGCATTTGGGGTTTGGCGTTTGCGGTCTGGCGTTTGAAGTTGTCGGGCTCATGAGATTCCTCGCCCTCCTCCTCCTCGCCGTCACCGCGGTCGCCGCGGACAAGCCGAATGTCCTCTTCATCCTCTGCGACGACATCCGCCAGGAAGCCGTCGGCTGCTACGGCTCGAAGCATGTGAAGACGCCGCACATCGACCGGCTCGCCGCCGAGGGCGTGCGCTTTGCGAATACCTTTTGCACGACTTCGCTCTGCTCGCCGAGCCGCGCGTCGATCCTCACCGGGCTTTACGCGCACAAACACGGAGTGCGCGATAACTTCACCGAACTCCCCGCCAACCTCGCGCACTGGCCGATGCGGCTGCGGGACTCCGGCTACGAGACGGCCTACATCGGCAAGTGGCACATGGGTGAAGAAAATGACGCGCCGCGGCCGGGCTTCGATTACTTCGCCACGCACAAGGGGCAGGGGAAGTACTTCGACACGGAGTGGAATCTGAACGGCGCGGGCGCGAAGGTCGTGCCCGGTTATTACACGACGGTCGTGACCGATCTCACGCTCGACTGGCTGAAGAAACCGCGCACCAAGCCGTGGGCGATGTGCCTCGGGCACAAGGCGCCGCACAGCTTCTACACGCCGGAGGAAAAGTACGCGCACACCTTTGACGACGTGCGCGTGCCGTATCCCAGGACCGCTTTCATGCTCGACGACAAACCCGCGTGGATGAAGGAGCGGCTCTACACCTGGCATGGCATCTACGGCCCGCTCTTCGAGTGGCGGAAGAAATTTCCCGACGACAGCCCCGGCGCGGTGAAGGATTTCGAGGCCATGGTCCACGGCTACTGGGGCACGATCCTGAGCGTGGATGATTCCGTGGGCCGGCTCGTCGCTTGGCTGAAGGAGTCGGGGCAGCTCGACCGCACGGTGATCGTCTTCATGGGCGACAATGGGCTGCTCGAAGGCGAGCACGGCATGGTCGATAAGCGCACGATGCACGAGGCGAGCATCCGCATTCCGCTCGTCGTGCGCTATCCGGGTCTCGCCGCCGGGAAGGTCGTCGAGAAGCAGGCGCTCACGCTGGATGTCGCGCCCAGCCTGCTCGAGCTCTGCGGCGCGCCGGCGCTGGGCCAGATCCAGGGCCGGTCGTGGGTGAAGCTCGCGCGCGAAGGCGATCCCGCGTGGAGGAAAGCGTGGTTTTACGAGTACAATTACGAGAAGCAATTCCCCTACACGCCGAACGTGCGCGGCATCCGCACCGACGAATGGAAATACATCCGCTATCCGCATGGCGACGGCACGCCGGACAAACATCTGGCGGAGCTCTACCACGTGAGCGCCGACCCCGAGGAGGCGAAGAATCTCATCTACGATCCGCGGTATGCGGGGAAAGTCGCGGAGCTGCGGACCGAGCTGACGAAGATCATGGCCGGCGAGGGCCTGACGCCCGAGACGGACAAGATGCCCATCGATGCGGGAATTGGGAAGGAACTGCCGGATCAAAAAATCCGCTGACTCGCAGCCGCTCTACGCTGCGGTATCCCGCGCCAATCAGCGCACGGCGACGAGCACCATCGCGAGCGCAGCGAGGATCGCGGCGCACGGCAGGGTGATGAGCCACGCGAGGACGATCTGGCTCACGCTTTTCCACTTCGTCTGGCGCGTGGCGATGCCGATGCCGAGCAGCGCCCCGACGCTCACATGCGTGGTGCTCACCGGCAGCGCGTGAAAGCTCGCCGTGGTGACGAGCGCGGCGGTGGCGATGTTCGCCGCG
>JBGSYE010000239.1:0-7299 GCA_041751075.1 Chthoniobacteraceae bacterium | reverse complement strand
GCCGATCTGCCCGCCTTCAAACTTCAACGTGTTCGCGAGATACGCGCCCATGCTCACATACCACGAGCCCCAGATGAAATACTGGAGGAACATGAACGCCGAGAGCCTGATCTTGAGAGAGGTTTGCATGGCTGGGAGGAGGATGAGACTCGGAGGCTGAGGAAAAGTCGTCCGGGAGGAAAGTGCAGACTCCCACGACCGCTACTTCATATGGCGTCGCCGGTGCGCCCATTTGCCAGGCAGCGTCTGGACGGCGACACTCCCGGACGAATGAGCACTGCAATCGTGGAACCCGCCGAGCCCTCGACAGGCTCCCCCACCCGCACCGACGACAATGGCGCGCGCCAGCCACTGTTCACCGTGCGCGGACTCACGAAGATATATCCCAGCGGCGAGACGGAGATCCGCGCGCTCGATGGCGTGGACCTCGATCTTTTCCCGAGCGAACTCATCGTGCTGCTCGGCGCATCGGGCAGCGGAAAATCCACGCTCCTCAACATCCTCGGCGGCCTCGACACACCGACGGACGGCACGCTCACCTACCGCGACCTCGATCTCACGTCCGCCGATGAGGACGAGCTCACGCGCTTCCGACGCGACTCGGTCGGCTTCATCTTTCAATTCTACAATCTCATCCCGAGCCTCACCGCGCGGGAGAATGTGGCGCTCATCACCGAGATCGCGCTCGATCCGATGACCTCCGAAGAGGCGCTCGCGATGGTGGAACTAGACGACCGCATGGATCACTTCCCGTCGCAGATGTCCGGCGGCCAGCAGCAGCGCGTGGCCATCGCGCGCGCCATCGCCAAGCGGCCCGAGGTGCTGCTTTGCGATGAGCCCACTGGCGCGCTGGATGTGAAGACGGGCATCACCGTGCTGGAGGCGATCGAGCATGTGAACCAGACGCTCGGCACGCTCACCGTCGTCATCACGCACAATGCGGTGATCGCGGACATGGCCGATCGCGTCATTTATCTGTCCGACGGACACATCGTGGAGATCCGGGAGAACAAGTCGCGCCGCCCGGTGCGCTCGCTGGCATGGTGACGCGCGCAAAGATAAGCGCGGTCATTCTGAGCGGAACATCGCGGTGGTGGGTGGCGTCGCGGTCGGCGGCGCCGCCAGCCATTACGATGTTCCGCTCCGAATGACCGCGTGTTTTTTCCCCCGCCGCATCGTGATCGCCCCGCTCGACCTCAAGCTCCTCCGCGACCTCGGCAAGATGAAAGGCCAGGTCTTCGCCGTGAGCCTCGTGATGGCGTGCGGGCTGGCGATGATGATCATGTCGCGCAGTCTCATCCTCTCGCTGGAATCGACGCGCGACGCCTACTACCGCGAGCATCGTTTCGCCGATGTCTTTTGCTCGCTAAAGCGTGCACCGAATGCGCTGCGCCCGCGGCTGGCGCGGATCTCCGGCGTCGCCGCGGTCGAGACGCGCGTCACGGGCAAGGTCACGCTCGATCTCCCCGGGCTCGCGGAACCGGCGGACGGCACGATCCTCTCGCTGCCCGAAGATCGTCCGCAGCAACTCCACCTGCTCTTCCTGCGTCGCGGCCGCCTGCCGGCACTTGGCTCGCACAATGAAGTCGTCGTCGGGGAAGCATTCGCGGACGCGCACGGTTTTCGCCCTGGCAATGAGATCGACGCGATCATCTACGGCGCGCGGCAACGCCTGAAGATCGTGGGCATCGCGCTCTCTCCGGAGTACGTCTTCGAGGCGCGCGCCGGCGAGGCGCTGCCGGACAATAAACGCTTCGGCGTCTTCTGGATGAACGAACGCGAACTCGCCACCGCGCTGGAGCTCGATGGCGCCTTCAACAACGTGATCGTGGATGTCGCACCCAGCGAAGACATCGCGCCGGTGATGGCGGACCTCGATCGCGTGCTCGCACCCTACGGCGGGCTCGTCGCGTATGGGCGGCGCGATCACGCCTCGGCGGTGCAACTTGACGACGAGTTGATGATCCTCCGCGGACTCTCCGTGGCCTTT
Source organism: Chthoniobacteraceae bacterium (assembly GCA_041751075.1). Lineage (GTDB taxonomy): Bacteria > Verrucomicrobiota > Verrucomicrobiia > Chthoniobacterales > Chthoniobacteraceae > JANNXQ01. The sequence continues at coordinate 5,309 of JBGSYE010000239.1, read as the reverse complement.
CCCGCCGTCTTCCTCAGCATCGCCGCCTTCATGAGCAGCGCGGTGCTCTCGCGGCTGGTGCGGCTGCAGCGCGAGCAGATCGCGCAGCTCAAGGCCTTCGGCTACTCCTCGTGGCAGGTCGGCGGGCATTATTTGAAGTTCGCCGTCGTGATCGTCGCCCTCGCGACGGTGATCGGCGGCTGCGTCGGGCTCTTTCTCGGGAAGAATGTCGTGGTGCTCTACCACCAGTTTTACAAGTTTCCCTCGCTCGTCCTGCATCCGGACTGGCGGATGTTTGGCGTCGCATTTGTCGTCAGCGCTGGGGCGGCGTTTCTCGGCGTCATCGGCGCGGTGCGGCAGGCGGTGAAGCTGCCGCCGGCCGAGGCGATGCGCCCGGAGCCGCCGGCAGACTACCAGCCATCGGTGCTGGAACGGCTCGGGCTCACGCACCTCGTCAGCACGTCCTTCCGCATGGCGCTGCGCAATCTCGAACGCAAACCGTGGCAGGCATTCTTCACGGCGTTCGGGCTCGCGCTCGCGACCGGCATCCCGATCGTGCCGGGCTCTTTCCGCGACGCGATCGACTATCTGCTCACCTTTCAATGGGACGTGGCGCAGCGGCAGAATGTAACGGTGACCCTGCTCGAGCCCGGCTCCGCGAGTGCGATGAGCGATCTGGGGCATCTGCCGGGCGTCATGAGTGCCGAACCCTTTCGCAGCGTGCCGGCGCGGCTGCGCTTCGGGCATCACTCGCGCCGGCTCGCCATCACCGGACTGCCGCGCGATGCGCGGCTCAATCGGCTCCTCGACGAGCACGCGCGCCCAGTCGAGTTGCCGTCCGACGGTTTGCTGCTTTCGGCGAAGCTCGCGGAAATCCTCGGCTGCAAGCCGGGCGACACCTTGCGCCTCGAAGTGCAGGAAGGCCGCCGGCCGGTCCGGGAAGCGGTGGTGCAGGGGCTCATCACCGACTACACGGGCGTGGCAGCCTACATGGAGATCGAGGCGCTGCGCCGCCTGATGCGCGAGGGCGGCACGGTGAGCGGCGCGCATCTCTCCGTGGATACCGCGCACTGGAAGTCCTTTCTCGCGGAGGTGAAGGAAGCTCCGCGCATCGCCTCGCTCGGGATCAAGGAAGCCGTGCGCGCGAGTTTTCTGAAAAGCACCGGCGACATGATCGGTACGATCACCGCGATCTACTTCACCTTTGCGATCATCGTCTCCTTCGGCGTGGTGTACAATAGTGCGCGCATCGCCCTTTCCGAGCGCAGCCGCGATCTCGCCACGCTGCGCGTGATGGGCTTCAGCCACCGCGAAGTCGCCGCGGTGCTCATCGGTGAACTCGCGCTGCTCACCCTGCTCGCGCTGCCTGCCGGCTTGTGGATCGGCACGCAACTCGCCACCTTCATCGTCACCGCCGCCAGCACCGAGACCATCCGCATGCCGCTCATCCTCACCACGAAATCCTACGCCAGCGCCGTGATCGTGGTGCTCACTTCCGCCACGCTCTCCTTTGCCGTGGTGAGCCGGCGCCTGCACCAGCTCGATCTCCTCGGAGTCCTGAAAGCCAGAGAATGAATCCCGCCACGACCGTCTCGACATCGCCGACTCGCAAGGCCCGCCGCCGCCCTGGCGCGTGGCGCAAATTTGTGCCGTGGGTCATCGGGCTCGCCTTGGTGGCCGCCATCATTTTTGCGCTGATGCCGAAGCCGCTCGAAGTCGAAGTCGCCACGGTCTCGACCGGGCCGCTCGTCGTGAGCGTGCTGGAGGAAGGCAAGACGCGCATCCGGCATCGCTACACGATCTCCGCGCCTGTCGCCGGCTTGCTGCGCCGGGTCGAGCTGCGCGCCGGCGCCCGCATCGAGGCCGGCCAGACGGTGCTCGCGGTGCTCGAATCCGAGCCGTCCAGTTTCCTCGATCCCAGAGCGCGAGCCGAGGCGGAGGCGCGGGTCAAGGGAGCCGAAGCGACGAAGATGCAACGCGAGACGCAGATCGAACGCGCGCGTTCGGCGCTCGATCTTGCGGAGAAGGAATTCGTCCGCGCGAGGGCGCTGAAAAAATCCGGGGCGATCGCCACGAAGGATTGGGACACGGCCGAGAGCCAGGTCGCCATCCTCACGCGCGAACTGCACGCCGCGGAGTTTGCGCTGCGGGTCGCGGACTTTGAGGTCGCCCAGGCGCAGGCTGCGCTGATGCAGGCGCTGAGCCCTTCCGCTGAAAAGTCCGAGCCGTACAAGATCATCGCGCCGGTCACCGGATACGTGCTGAACGTGATGGAAGAAAGCTCGCGCGTGGTGACGCCGGGTACGGCGATCATGGAAGTCGGCGACCCGACCGATCTCGAAGCCGAGATCGAACTCCTCTCCAGCGATGCCGTCGCCGTGGGAGTCGGCGCCGAAGTGAGCATCGAGCAATGGGGCGGCGAGACGCCGCTGCGCGGAAAGGTGAGCGTCGTCGAACCCGGCGGATACACCAAGGTGAGCTCGCTCGGCGTCGAAGAGCAGCGCGTGAAGGTGCGCGCAGATTTCCTCGATCCGCTCCCTCCCGGCAAGTCCCTCGGGGACCGCTACCGCGTGGAGGCGCGCATCGTCACCTGGCGCGGCGAGAACGTCCTGCAAGTTCCCACCGGCGCGCTCTTCCGCCGCGGCGGCGACTGGATGGCTTTCCTCTTCGACGCCGGCAAAGCCCGCCGGACGAAAGTCGAGATCGGCCACAACAACGGCGTCGCCGCGGAAGTCCGCTCCGGGCTCACCGCCGGCCAGCGCGTGCTGGTGCATCCGCCGGATGCGGTCGCGGACGGGGTCGCGGTAAAAACGGCGCCCGCAAACTGATCAGTCTTCGTCGTCCTCGGGCTCCTCTTCGGTCCGCGAGAGCAGCATGCGTTCGTGCTCGGCTTCGTCCATGCCCTCAGCGACCAATTCCTCGCCGAGACTTTCGCTCTCACTCGACATCACATTTTCCACATGATGCCCGAGCGAACCGGCGACCATGTCGTGCCCGGAGACCAGCGCCTGCATCTCGAGTTCGCCTTCATCCGCGGAAGGGGTGTGGCCTCCGTGCAACTCCCGCTTCGCCTCGCGCCAGTCTTCCTCGCTGTATTCGGAGCGCCCGTTGATGATTGCGAGTTCCTGGGCGCGAAGGCGGACGTGATCGGCATTCGGAGCGCCAAGGCCCTCGGCGTGCTGGATGATTTTGGCGGAGGTGGGGCGGATATGACTCATGTACCACTGGTAAAACGGCTCGCCGGATCGGCAAGCAAGACTTCTTTGTATCGACCGATAAATCTCCACCGCTAATGCGGCACTGTAGCCGATGCGGACGCTCTCACTCCTCGCGCACAGCTTCGGCGACGGGACTGCGGCTCGCCTGCCATGCGGGATACCACGCAGCGAGCAGCGTCGCCGGGATGATCCAGAGCGGCGTGGCGAGGAGGGTCCCCCACGGCAGACGCAGCGCGATAGTCCAGCCGAAGAACGCGGGATTCACCACCCACGTCAGGACCATCGCCAGCAACAGCCCCGCGCCGAGACCGAGCGCCGTGGCGACGGCGCCGATGAGGCCCGACTCCGCCATGAAGAGCGCGCGGATCTGTCCGCGCGAGGCGCCGATGGCGCGGAGCATTCCGATCTCGCGGGCGCGCTCCGCGACGAGCGTCGTCACGGAGAGGAAGATGCCCGCGATGGCCACGACGATCGCCACCGTGCGCAGGATGTAGGTGACGGCGAAGGTCTGATCGAAGATCGCGAGGATGCGCTGGCGCAGGCTGCGATTGGAGTAAATCGCAAACTCCCCTTCCCGGCTGAACTCGCGGCGGAAGGCGTCGGCCAGCGGCTCGGCGGTCGTGCCGGGACGCAGATAGACGGCCAGCGAAAAGACGCCCGGATCGCTCCAGTAGCGCTCGTAGTTTCCCCGCTCCATGAGCACCACGCCCTGATCGCGAGTGAAGTCGGAATAGACACCGGCGATCTCAAACTCCACCGGCCCGCGCGGCGTCACGATCCGCACCTTGTCGCCTGTCTTCGCTCCAAAGCGCCGCGCGAAAGGCTCCGTGACCGCGACGCAACCCTCGCGGAAGACGCGCTCCATTTTCCGCACATCGTCGCCGCCGAGGAAGGTGAGGTTGTGGCGATACGTGCCTTTCACCACGGCCAGCAACCCCGACTCGAATCCGCGATCGGGGACCGAGAGCGAGATGGTTTGCTCGCGGAAAGTATCCACAGAATCCACCTCGGGCCGCGCTTCGAGCCAGGCGATGGCGGCGGGCGGCACCAGTGCGCCGAGACCTACGGTTTCATTCGCCGCCGGAGCGATGAAGAGATCGGCGACGATCCCGCGCTCAATCCACGCATCCACACTGCCGCGGAAGCTGAAGATCATCACCACCAGCCCGACCATCATCGCGATGGCCGCGGCGAGTGCGGCGACGGTGATGGCATTGCGCTGCACCGAGCGGCGGAGATTTTCCCCCGCGAGCCGCACGACCAGGCCGCTGAGTCGAGAGGCCAGCGCACCGCCCCATCGCGTCGCCACCGGAGCAAAGAACGACGCCCCCGCGAGTACAAAGAACGCCGCGACAAATCCCAGCATCGGCGGCCCGCCGCGCAAGGCCGTCACCCCCGCGAGTGCGGCGACGGCGAGACTCAGCCAGCCCCATTTTCCCCAACGCCGTGAATGCACCGTCGTGCGCTCCCGATGTGCGCCGAGGCTCAAGGAACCGACGGGATCGACCGCGGCCGCTTCGCTCGCCGGCAGCCATGCGCCGAGCAGCACTGAGCCGAGTCCAAAGATCGCCGCGGTGAGAAACTGAACCGGATGCAGGTAGCTCCGATCGATGCTCAGCAACACGTAGAGCGAAGTGATCGTCTGCTCGACCGCGCCAGTCAGCACGCGCGCGAGCAGCACGCCGCCGACGATGCCGCAGACGATGCCGAGCACGCCGAAGATGCAGGCTTCGCCGAGAAAGAGCGTGCGCACTTCCCACCGTGTGACGCCGAGCGCGCGGAGGATGCCGATCTCCACCCGCCGGCGCGCGACTGAGGCCGAGATGGTGTTGTAGATGAGGAATACGCCGACGAGTAGCGAGACCATGCTCAGCGCGGTGAGATTGAGTTGGAAGGCCGCGAGCATCGTCTGCACCTGCGCGCTGCGCTGCCGCGGCGGACCCACGGGCACATCCGGCGGCAGCACCTCCCGCAACTCGTCGGCCACCGCCTCGCCGTGCGCCGGATCGTCGAGCAGGAAAAGCACAGCGGACAGACGCCCCGCACTCCCGAAAAGCTCCTGCGCCCAGCCGAGATCCATCGCCGCGAAATTCCGCTGCGCCGCCGGAGAGT
>JBGSYE010000238.1:0-4149 GCA_041751075.1 Chthoniobacteraceae bacterium | reverse complement strand
CGCTCCGGCACTCCGCTCGATCCCGCTGCCGGTCGGCATTTCCTTCTACACATTCCAAGGCATCAGCCTGCTGGTCGATGCCTATCGCGGCAGGCAGGAGGGGCTGGAATCGCTCTCCACCGAACTCTCCGAGGGCCGACGTTTCGCGTTCCATCGGAAGGTCTGGTTCTTCATCTGCTTCTTCCCCCAGCTCGTGGCGGGCCCGATCATCGAGGCCCACGACTTCGTGAATCAGATCGGGCGGAAGCGACTCGCCGACGTGCGCTGGAGTCTCGCCGGGCGGCATTTGATCACCGGGTTCTTTTTGAAAATGGTGGTCGCCGACAATCTCAAGGAAGCGACTTCCGTGATCGTGTATCCCGCGTTCCTCAATCTGAAGGCGCTCGATCTCGTCTCCGTCCTGTTCGCGTTCTCGTTCCAGATCTTTGCCGATTTCGCCGGCTACTCGCTGATCGCGATGGGTCTGGGTCGGCTCTTCGGATACCGGTTTCCGATCAACTTTAACTTCCCGTATCTCTCGCGCTCGATCACGGAATTCTGGCGGCGCTGGCATATCTCGCTCTCCACCTGGCTGCGGGACTCCCTCTACATTCCACTCGGCGGGAATCGGCTCAGCTCAGGACGGACTTATCTGAGCTTGTTCATCGTGATGTTCCTCGGCGGGCTCTGGCACGGCGCGGCGTGGAGCTACGCGCTCTGGGGAAGGCGCATGGCCTCGGTCCGGCGGTCGAGCGCTACGTGAGTCGGCGCGTGACAAAAGAGGGGCGCGGGGGTGGAGCCTCGTGGGAGAAGAAACGTCAGTGGGCACGAGCGAGGTAGCAAACCTCGACTACTTCGCTTCGCAATCTCGCGTCGGCTCTCATGCGCGGGTGGCGAGGGGCTTATACCATCTAACGGAAAAAGCCTGACATGTTTGGCCTGAGGTGAGCAGGATGAGAGATGGCAAAACAAACGATGAAACTCGGGCTGCCCGAAGTGGCAGCGGTGATCGAAGAGCGCCACGCCAAAGAGCGGGATGGGCGGAAAAAGAACCGGTTGCTGGCGGTGAAGCTGGTGGCCCGCGGGGAACACACTTCGGCCCAGATCGCCGATCTGTGCGGCATCGCGCGGGGTCATCTTTTCGAGTGGATGAAGACGTTGCGCGCCGGGGGGCTGGAGGCGCTGCTCCAACGCGAGAAGCCTGGCCCCAAGGAAGGGAGTCGGCGGAACTTGAGCCCCGCGGCCGCAGCGGAGTTAGAGCGGAAACTGGCGGCGGGCGAGTTCGTCACCGCTGTGGCGGCCCAGCGCTGGCTGCGGGAAGCGCATGGGGTGGAGCGATCCTATCAAACCGTGTGGCGCTGGTTAAAAAAAGCGGGAGGAGTGCTGTTGGTGCCGCGCCCCAGTCACTCCAAGAAAGACCCCGCGGCGGCCGGAAAGTTTCGCGTCGGGCTGGCGGAAAAGCTTGAGGCCCTGGAGCTGCCTGCGGGCAGCCGCGTGAAGCTCTGGATGATGGACGAAGCCCGTTTTGGCCTGCACACCGAGATGCGGCGGCTCTGGGCCTGCAAAGGCCAGCGCCCGGTCGTGACACGCCAGATCAAGTATCAATGGGACTACCTCTATGGCTCACTCGATGTGATCGGCGGGCAGGCGCACTTTTGCCAGATCCCCAGCGTCAACCAAGACTGGGACCGCCGGTATCTGGAGAATTTGGCGGCCACCGATGAGGAGGCCATCCATGTGCTCATCCGGGATCAGGCCGGCTTTCATCTGCGGGATGGCGATCCGCGGCTGCCGCCGCGGGTGCGCCTCCTCGACCTGCCGGCCTACAGCCCGGAACTCAATCCATGCGAACAACTCTGGGACCTCATTAAGGACGAGATTGGCAACCGGGTCTTTGCCACCATCCGGGAGTTGCGGGAGGCTGTTCGGCCCGCTTTACAGCGCTTTTGGACCGACCCCGCCAGCGTGCTGCGACTGGTCGGTCGCTCCTGGCTGCTCGATCAAGCAAACGCTACGAATTAAAATCGGGAGTCAGCTTTATTTAGAGAGTTGGTATGATAGACGGCGTTCACGCGGGAGATGTAGTGGGCTGCGGAGTAGTGGGCGTTAATGCGCTCGGTGGCGGCGAGCGATAGCTGGTGCAACAGGGCGCGGTCGCGGTCGAGGCGGAGCAGGGCGTCGGCGATGGCGTGGGTCATTTCCTCGGGGCGAGCGGGGGAAAGGCGGATGCCGCAATCTTCGGTGACGATTTCGCCGGGGCCGCCGCACGCGGCGACGATCGGGACGCAACCGGCGCGCATGGCTTCCATGAGGGTGATGCCCGCGCTGTCGCGCAAACTGGGAAGCAGGTAAATGTGCGTCGCCTTTAACTCGGCGGTGTATTCCTCACCGCGCAGATAGACGCCGAGGCGCACGATGTCGGTGAGGCCGAGTTGTTCGACCAGCGTCTGTAAATGCGTCAGCTCGGGGCCACCGCCGCCGATGGTGTAGGTGCCGCGAAATCCCTTTGCGCGGGCGGCGGCAAGGCCGCGCAGGGCGAGGGCGAAGCCTTTGCGGCCCTCGAGTCCGCCCCCGGCGAAAAGGTGCAGCGGCGCATCGTAATCGCGAGGAGTGGTCGCGCGTTCCGTCTCGAGGAAAAAGGCGGGAGAGAGGGTGCTGATGCCGCTCTCGCTCCCGCGGAGGGTTGTCAGCAGCGCTCGCGCCTCGGCATTTGAGACGAAAATGTGCGCGGCCTCCCGGGCACAACGCCGGATGGCGGGCTGGTGGCGACCAAGCAGGTTCAAGGCGGAGCGGAAGGCTTCGTAGGCTCGACTGCGCGGGCTCAGGATGCCGTAGAGCTGGCGGGGGAACACCTCGGCTCCGCCAATGGGGCCCCAGACGAAAGGCACGCCGAGTTTCCAGAGTGGCGAGGCGACGCGCCAGGTCGAGACGGTGACGTGATGGATGAGATCAAAGCCGATCTCGGCATGGAGCTGGCGCGCCACGGCCTCGACGGAGCGCGTCCAGCGGCGGTAGCCGAGCCAGTTTTGCAGGCGGGCGAGGATCGGGTCGCGGCGGCGCGAGCCATCCTCGCCGTGGTAGTGGAAAGTGAGGTGCGCGGGGACTTCGCCGCGGGCGCGGGCGGCTTCGATCTCGGGGCGGTGGTGGCCGTGGGTGATGACCCAGACGTCATGCTCGCGCGCGAGGGCGAGGGCGGAGGTCCAGCCGAAGTGGGGTTCGCTCCCCCACACGGGATTGCAGCTCACGGCGGAGAGGAGAATTTTCACGGATAATCCCCCATGCGGTTAAACCGCCAAGACGCCAGGACGCCAAGGGACGGAGAAGCGTTGGGCTGAACCCGAACATCGGCAAGGGGAGAAAGATTCAATGCTCGGAAATCAAGAAGTGTGTTTACACCCTTGGCACCTTGGCGACTTGACGGTGAATTTTAACCGCGTTTCAGTCTCCGTAGCCGCCGGGGTGGGCGGTGTGCCAGGCCCAGGCGCTCTCGACGATGGCGTCGATGTTTTGATAACGCGGTTCCCAGCCGAGCTCGCGCTGGATCTTGCCGGAGGCGGCGATGAGCCGCGGGGGATCGCCGGGGCGGCGTGGCTGCTCGATGACGGTGATTTTTTTCCCACTCACGCGCTCGACGGCGGCGATGACTTCGCGCACGGAAGTGCCGCCGCCGGTGCCGAGATTGTAGAACGCGCTCTGCTCCGCGGTGAGCGCGAGCATGTGGGCCTGGGCGAGATCGACGATGTGGATGTAGTCGCGAATGCAGGTGCCATCGGGCGTCTCGTAGTCGGTGCCGAAGATGGAGACGCTCTCCCGCTGCCCCAGCGCAACGCGGATGATGTTCGGGATGAGGTGGGTCTCGCAGCGATGATCCTCGCCGTATTTTTTCGTGGCCCCGGCGGCGTTGAAATAACGCAGGGCGACGAAGACGAGGCCGTAAATCTCGCTGTGCCAGCGGAGGATTTGCTCGAAGATGAGCTTCGACTCGCCATAGGGGTTGATCGGTTTTTGCGGCAGCGATTCGTCGATGGGGACGCGCTCGGGCGGGCCGAACGTGGCGCAGGTGGAGGAGAAGACCATGCGCCTGACGCCGTGCGCGTGCATGGCGTCGAGGAGGTTGAGGCCGCCGCAGACGTTGTTGCGGAAATACTTCGACGGGTTCTCCATCGACTC
>JBGSYE010000237.1:0-7799 GCA_041751075.1 Chthoniobacteraceae bacterium | reverse complement strand
AGCGGGCAGGTGCCATCCGCGACGCCGAATCCGGCCTGCCGCCATGCAGCCCGAGCCGTGTCGGAGGCGCCGTGGGCGGTGATCATGACCTGCGGTGTCCCGGTGCTCGTGGGATCCGCGAGCGAGCCCTCGCGGACGCCGTGGCCGGCGAGGCGATCGCGGACGAGGGGATTGTGGACGAGTTCGCCGAGGATGGTGAGTGGGCCGCGGGCGGCGAGTTGTTCGGCTTGGGCGATGGCGTCGCGGACTCCGAAGCAGAGGCCGTAGTGTTCAGCGAGGAGGATTTTCATGTGGGTGTTGGGTTTTTACTTTGTATGGCAAAGCGATTGGGCAAAATGAATCACTGGCGCGCGGCTTTCACGATCTGCTCGAGCACGGCGAGGTAATCCTGGAAGGCCTTCCGGCCTTTCGCCGTCAGCGCGTAGCTCGTCTGCGGGCGGTCGAGCATTTCCTTCGTCACGGAGACGAGCCCGGCGTCGTGGAGAGTGCGCAGATGGGTGATGAGATTGCCGTCACTCATCGCAAGTTCGCTTTTCAAATCCTGAAAGGGCCAGCTCGGCCGGGTCGCGAGGAGCGTCATGATGCCGAGGCGGCCTTTCTCATGGATGGTCTTGTCGAGCTTCTCGAAGTCGAACATCGGGTCATCGCTCCGACTTTCGCGGCCACACGCACGCAGCGTAGATCAGGTGAAAGAGGCCGAAGGTCAGCGCCATCAGTTCTTGCGCGTTGTAGATGCCGTTCCACGCCAACCAGACACCGGGATCTCTCCCTTTGGGAATCATATAAAGAGTCCCCCACGCAGTGGTTATCGCCATGTAAGACGACCAAATCCCAGCTATCAGGAATGCCCAGCCTAGCCACGCCAGCGAACGCGGCGCAAAATGGCGCGCGGCCAGTAACGCGAGGCCATAACAAGTGATCCAGATCGCGGGAGCGAAGATCATCCAAATAGGTTTCCATACCAATGACGTGAGCCATCCGGCCACGGCGAAGCTTGGCAGCAGGGCCGTTAGCGCGAGCCTCATGCCACTGGAGAAAAGGGGCTCACCTCTGCGTAGCGCAGCTCGGCGAAGGAACAGCAGGTTAGCAATCGCGACGATGAGCAGGATCGCGCCCCATAGACCGAAGAAGGCAAGCAAACTCGGCTGTGTCATCGGGTAGGACTCAGCAGTCCGTGACCAGCAATTGCCGAACGCAAAGGAAGCGCACACTGCAAGGACTCCACCGACTGCCGCTGCCTCGGCCGAGATTGCGCGATAGACGGTGGCCTTTTCCATGAGAGAACGGATGACGCGGAGATTTTCCTCGGCTTCGGCGCGGATCGACATGGGCGTGACTTTGCGTGGCAAGCTAAGCTTTGCAAGACAAAGTTGCGCTCAGTTTGTAGCGGCGGTCTATGACCGTCGGAAACTTTGGTGGGCGGAGGTGGTGCGGAGCATCTGCGCGCTATTGCCGCTCCGCGCCGCCTTCGCCCGCGGATGCGTGCGACGGTCATAGACCGATGCTACAAACCAGAATTCACCCGCCGAGCCGGCGCTTGGGCTTGGCGGACTTTTTGTTCGAGTGCCGCCCACGTGGACCGCGCGGGGGCTGGCCGCCGGTTTCGGGGCGGCGGCCGAATTTCTGTCCGCGCGTGTCGTTCGCTTTGTCGCGCGGAGTGCGGGCGCGGAGGTGGAACAGGAGCGGCGAGCCGGTGTAGGGCGTGTGCTCCCGCAGCTTCGCCTCCAGGTAGCGGCGGTAGCTCTCGTCGAGCAGCTTCTCGTCGTTCACGAAGAGCACGAACTTCGGCACATTGAAGGTGACTGCGCTGACTTTGTCGGGCTGGGTGACGAAGAGAATCTTCAAGCGTTTGCCGCTGCGCATCGGCGGCGGTTGCGCGGCGATCGCGGCCGCGAAGACGCGGTTGATGACGCCGGTGCCGACGCGGGTCTGCGCTTCCTTCTGCACGCGCTCGATGGTTTTGAAGAGGCGGCCGAGTTCCGCGCCGGTCTTGGCAGAGCAAAGCAGGAGCGGCGCGTAGTTGAGGAAGAACAACTCTGATCGCAGCTTTTCGATTTCTTCGTTGAGTCCCTCTTTCGTGTCGGTGCGCTCCTTGATGAGATCCCATTTATTCACCGCGATGACGCAGGGCTTGTGTCCCTCCTGGATCATCCCCGCGATCTTCTTGTCCTGCATCGTGATGCCCACGGTGGCGTCGATGACAAGCACGCAGAGGTCCGCCTTCTTGATGCTGGCTTCGCTGCGCGTGACGCTGAAGAACTCGACGGACGTATCCACCTTGCTGCGAGCGCGGATGCCGGCGGTGTCGATGAGCACATAGCTATGGCCGTGGCGCTCGTAGGGAATATCGACCGCATCGCGGGTGGTGCCGCTGATCGGACTCACGAGCGTGCGCGCGTCGCCGAGGATGGCATTGGTGAGCGAGGACTTGCCGACATTTGGCCGCCCGACGATTGCGATTTTGATCGGCGCCGCGCTGGCCTGCGACTCGGCGCTCTCGTCGTCGCCGGCAGGCAGGCGCGCTTCGATCTGCGCCACGAGGCCGTCGGTGCCGCGATTGTGCTCGGCACTGACGAGGATGGGGTGGGGGAAGCCCAGGCGCGCGAAGTCCCCGGCATTCGGAAGATGTTTGTCGTCGTCGATTTTGTTGATGACGAGGAGCAGTGGCTTGTCGGTCTTGCGCAGGCGGCGCGCGAGCTCCTGATCGACCGGCGTGAGTCCGGCGTGGCCATCGACGACGAAGAGGATGAGGTCGCTCGAATCGAGGGCGATATCGACTTCGGTGTGAACCTGCTCCGTGAAGTCCGCGTCCACATTCCCGCCGATGCCGCCGGTATCGACGATCGTGAAGGGCGCGCGCCCGAGCTTGCAGGTAGCAACGATCCGGTCACGCGTCACGCCGGGTTGATCGTGGACGATGGAGATGCGCCGCGCGGCGAGGCGGTTGAAGAGAGCGGACTTGCCGACATTGGGGCGTCCGACGATGGCGACAGTGGGCACGGGGAAAAGTTGAAGGCTGAGAGTTGAGTGGCGCCCGGTTTCAGGACCGCGCTCCGCACTGAATCGGGGCGCCACTCAACACTAACCCTCAACTCTCCACTAGATTTCATTCCACGACTTCGGGTCGCCGTGGCCCTTGGCGTGGAGCTGGCGGATTCCATCCATCACGTAGCCGAATCCGGAGACGAGTGTGAAGAGGCCGGCGAAATAGACGGAGAGATCGATGTAGTGCAGGTGGAGCGTTCCGCCAGCCAGGCGCAGAGTCAGCTCGCCCGGTGGCCATTGCAGCATGCACAGGCCGATGGCGAGCATTTGCAGGAAGGTCGCGGTCTTGCCGGTCCAGCTCGGCTTCACCTTCACCGTGCCATTCATGAAATGGAGCACCAGGGCGCCGGCGACGATGACGATGTCGCGGGCGATCACGAGCACGGGAAACCAGAGCGGAAATTCATACGCCCAGTTGCTGAAGCTGAGTGTGACGATCCCCGCGAGCAGCAGCCCCTTGTCGGCGAGCGGGTCGAGCACGACGCCGAGACGGCTCTTTTGGTTGTAGTGGCGGGCGATGTAGCCATCGATGCCGTCGCTGGCCGCGGCGGTGATGAAGATGAGGATCGCCGCCCAGCGCTGCCAGTTCAGCGGCTCTCCGCGCTGCACGCTGCGTCCGTAGTAGATGGCCATCAGCACGAAGACCGGGATCATCAGGATGCGGGTGATGGTGATCTTGTTCGCGGTCGTCATCGATCGTGCGCAGCAAAAGGGAATTGCGGCTGGAAGGCAATCGCGCCTTCGCGCATGAATCGCGCGCACCATGGGCCTCCTCTCCCGCTTTCAGCCAAAGCCTGCTCCGACCGCGGTGGCGCAGGTTCCAGCGGGGCGCACCTGGCGACGGAATGAACTCTTTACCGTCTCCGTTGGGGACGATGCGCACGTCGTTTGCCGGCGCGGCGGGACGCCGGTCACGGTGCCTTCGTTCGCCGTGGATTTCGTGTTCGGGTGCGGGCGCTTTCGTCCCATCGAGGAGCATGTGGCGGAGCATGCGGAGCGGCATGGCTGGGGCACGCTGGAGGTCGAGGCGCTGCGGAGCTGGCTGACGCGGATGATGGACGCCGGGTTCCTCATCTCGTCGCGGCAGGTGCTCGACCGGTGCGCGGCGATGCGGAGCGAGGAGACGCCGCCGCAGATTGCTGCGGTGGGATTTCCAACCGGCGGTGATCGCACGGTGCTGCTCGGGCGGGCGCTCCGGAGTTTTGCGGAAAACTTTCGCGAGCACGGCCGCAGCGCGGAACTCCTGATCTCCGACGGCTCGGCGCAGGCGTCGCATCGCGGAGCATTCCGGGATCTGGCGCGATCGATGGGAGGCGCGGTGCGCTACGCCGGCGAAGAGGCGAAGCGGCGCTACGCGGCGGCGCTGATTCGTCGGAGCGGGTGTGATCCGGCGGCGGTGGAGTTTGCGTTATTCGATCCGCTCGGGACGGGATTTTCCTGCGGCGCGAATCGCAACGCGATCCTGCTGCACGCCGCAGGTCGCATGGCGTGCAGCGTGGACGACGACGTGGTCTGCCGTATCGCCGTGCCTCCGCCGGCTACTGCGAAGCTCGCGCTCTTTTCCACCTGCGATCCCTTCGACCGACGGCTTTTTGGCGACCGCGAGAGCGCGTATGCGGCGGCGGACTTTGGGGCGTGGGATTTCCTCGCCGGGCATGAGGCGATGCTGGGCCGGGAGCTCGGCGCTTTCTGCGGCGACGGATTCGACGAAGGCGCTCTCGATCTCGAAAACGCCGGCGACGATCTGCTGCGGCGGCTGGAGGCAGGGCCGGCCCGCGTGCGCGCGACCTTTGCGGGGCATGTCGGTGATCCGGGGATTCCCAGCTCGACCTACTATCTCTACTACACCGCCGAAAACCGCGCGCGGCTGCCACACGATGAAGCGGGATACCGCGCGCTCTTTTCGAGCCGCAGTGTGCTCTCGCGCGCGGCGCATCCGGCCATCGGCGATGCCAGCGTCAGCCCGGGCATGGCCATGGGTCTCGATGCGCGCGAGCTGCTGCCGCCGTTTTTCCCCGTGCTGCATGCGGAGGATTACGTCTTCGGCGCGACGCTCTGGCAGTGCTGCCCGCACGGTCTGCTCGGGCATCTGCCGTGGTCGGTCGTTCACGATCCGGAGCCGGGAAAGGCGATCGTCACGCCTGCGGACCTCGGTCCGGATCGCAGGATGGTCGTGCCGGAATTCGCGCACCTCATCCGGCGGATCATTCTGCAATGCGACCTGCCGGATCGGGCCGATGCCGCGGCGCGGACGGTGGCGCTCGGGCGTCATCTCACGGCACTCGCGGCGCGGCCGGAATCGGATTTCCGGCAATTCGTGAGGGAGTGCGTGCTCGCGCTGGAAGGCGGGAAGCTCGGATGGCTGGCCGCGGAATTGCGCGAGGACGAAGGCAGCAGCGAGTGGTGGCGCCGGGACGTGGAGGCGTATCTGGAGCACAAGCGCGCGGCCTTCGCCGAGGACGATTTCGACATTCCCTACGATCTCAAGGCGGGCCGCCGCGCGGACGAAAACCGCGTCTTCATGCAGCGGCTGTGCGCGGAGTTCGGGAGGTTGCTCGAGCAGTGGCCGGCGATCTTCGCAGCCGCACGGGAGATGAATGAGCGCGGCGAGGAGCCGCTGTTTTCGGTGCCCTGATTTGGAGGGACACGCTCCGTCGTGTCCCTGATCGTCGGGCGGAAGTTTGGGACACGACGGAGCGTGTCCCTCCAGGTCAGAACTGCTTCGTCACGCCGAGCGAGGCGCCGAAGGTCTGGTAGCTGGAGCGATCCTGCGTCGAGTCCGTGTCCACGAAGCTCGTGGTGGCACTGCCGAACCAACGATCGGCAAACTGATAGATCAAGCTGCCGCCGACGATGTGGCGCGAGTCGTTCCGGTCGATGTCAAAGTCGCTGTATTGCCAGGCGTAGTAGATCTGCCCGGTGAGTCGTCCGGTGAAGGAGTGCGCGAGGCCGAGGACGATGCTGTGCTGGGTGCGATCGTCGATGCCGGGATCGGCCAGAAACACCGTGAAGTTGTAGCCCACGTAGAAGAGCGACCGGTCGCCATTGAAGCTCTTCCCCCAATCCGTGCCGACACCCAGACCGATCGCCTGGGTGATGCGATCGCCGGTATCGAAGCTCACGTAGCGGTAGGGCTCGGCACTCACGTAGAGGCGCGGCGCGTTCTTCACCGGCTGGTAGTCGAGCGTGGCCAGGGCGCTGTAGCCGTAGAAGCTGCGGTCGTCGTAGCGCCCGTAGATGGCGGTCTCGAGCTTGCCCGAGATGTCGAAGCGGAAGTGCTCGCCGAGGTCCGCGCTGTAGCCGATGTCGATCGCCGGCAGGAAGACGTAGTCGCCGGAGCTGTGATTGCCGCTGAGCCGCGCGTTGGTGGTGTATTGCTCGCGAGCCGTCACGGAGGCGCGGAATTTCGACCGCGCATAGCCGGCGCCTTTGTCGCTGCTGATCTCGCCGATGTCTTCGATCTCCTCCGGAGTCTGGCGCACCGCGCGCGAGGAGGATTGGTAGCTGTAGTCATCGGCGGCATCCGCCGAGAGCGAGCAGGCGAGAGCGGCGGCGCTGGCCAGGCTGAGAAAGGAACGCGCGTTCATCGGTCAGTACCCTCCGCCTCCACCGTTGCCCGGTGTCTCCGGCGTATTGTCCGGCGGCGGAATATTCGGCGGATCCTCGGGCCGATTGACGGGACCGGCGACCACCGGATCGAACATCTCGCGCGCTCCTGGGTGGCCGCTGGTGCGGTCAAAGGTATCGAAGGGGGTGATGTCCGGCTTCCAAAAATCCGAGCGCACGAAGATGCGCTGATCGAGGTGTGGCAGCGGGCCATTGAAGCTCATGAGCTTGCCGTCGAGCTCCTTGGTCGGATCGTAGAATTCGATGGTGATCGAGCCATCCTCCTCGATGCGCGCAAACTGCCCGGCGCTCACGACCTTGCCGGAAGGCTTGAGGATGATGGAGCCTTCGATGATCGCGATGTAGCGGAGCGCCACTTTGCCGATCGTGCCGGTGATCGCAGCGGTGAGTGAGGGCGTCTTCACATTCGCGCCGCCGGAGCCCTTCGGCACGTAGAAGATCATGCTGCCCTTGTTCAGCGAGAGCGTGCGGGTGATGGCCTCGAAGGAGAAGACCGTGTTCTGCCCGATGCGGACGAGCGAACCGTCGTCGTACTTTAGCTCGGCGCGGGAGTCGGTTTCCGTCTGGAGGAAATTGCTCGCGCGCACTACGTCATCCACCGAAGCCGGGCGGAGTTCGCTGCGCTCGCCTTTCACCTCACCGTACTTCACCTGGTTCTGCGTGCGCGTGACGGTCGCCTGCCGGTAAGGGGTGGCCGCGTGGACGGTGGCCAGCGAGAGCAGCGCGATGGCGGTGAGTGCACCGGGGAGCGCGGCTGAGCGGAGGGTGCCTTGGGCGAACACGGCGCGCATCTTCAATTTCATAAGAGGGCCGTCAAGCGCCTTTCGGACGGAGATTTGGCAAAATGGCGGGGAGTGTTGGACGTTTTCTCCCGCGCGGGTAGAGAGGGCGGGAATGCCCGCCAAGCCGAACCGCCATCGCCGCATCCTCACGGGCATCTGCCTCGCCGGCACCCTGGCGATCGCAGGTCTCAGCGCGGCGACCACCTGGCTCGATCGGAAGGAGAACCGCAAGGCGTTCATCGACTTTGCGGAAGGGACGCCGCTGGTGCTCGCCCTGCCGGTGGCCGGGCACTACGCCGGGTGGGAACAGCAGGCTCGCGACTGGCTGGCGACGAACCCCTTCGC
>JBGSYE010000236.1:0-12789 GCA_041751075.1 Chthoniobacteraceae bacterium | reverse complement strand
TGCGCGGGAGTCGCGGCTGCGCGACATCCTCGCCAGTGAACCCGCGGTGCGGCCCGGGCAGCTCGAGCGCGGCAAGGCGCTCGCCGCCGATCCGAACTATCCCTCCGGCGACCTCCTCGCGAAGCTCGCGGAGATGTTTGTGGAAGGCCGGACGCCCGGCAAATAAGCGCCGATTCATGCAACTCGCTCGACTGGCAAAATCTTATCGTTCGGTCGCCGTGACGACCGCCACACCGGGGCAACTCGTGCTGATGCTATTCGACGGCGCGTTGCGCTTCCTCTCGACGGCGCAGCATGGCTTCGAGCTGGAGGGCATCGCCGCGCGCAACGAGCAGATCCACAACAGTCTCATCAAGACCCAGAACATCCTGCTCGAACTCCAGGCGAGCCTCGACCTGAAGCTCGGGGGCGACTTCGCCCGGACGATGTACGCGCTCTACGATTTCATGCTCGCCGAGCTCCAGCGGGCGAATCTGACCAAGGACGCCGAGCCCATCGCGACGGTGGAGCGGCTGCTGCGGGAGATCCGCGAAAGCTGGGCGCAGATGCTCGATCAGACGCACCCTCCGGTCGCCGCTTGAGATGGATGCAGCACCGGAGTTCTGGCGGCTGCTGGGAGACTACGAGCGGCTCACGAAGAATGAGAGCGCGGCGCTCCTGGCCGGCGCCTTCGACGATCTCGCGGTCATCCAGGATCTGAAGGAGCCGGTGCTCGAGACGATGCGGAGCTTTGCCGCGACGGCCGGACTCGATCGCGCGAACTCGGAGCTCGCCCGGCGGATCGACCAGCTCCTCGTCCACGCCGAGCGCAACAAGAAGCTCATCGAAACGATGCTCTGCCGCGCCCACGTCGAGCGGCAGAATCTGGATGCGGCCCGCCAGCGGCTGCGCGGCCTCGGTACTGCGTATCGCCCCGCCGAGCCGCACACCGCTTTCTCCGCCCACGTCTGACCCTCTCCATGGATACGAAGCCCGAACCCGCTGCGATCCTCGTCGTCGATGACGACCACGATCTGCTCGAGACGCTCACCGAACAGCTCCGCTACGAAGGCTACCGGGTCACGGCCTGCCCGTCCGCGCAGGATGGACTGGGGCAGCTCCGGCAGATGCAATTTTCCGCCATCATCTCCGATCAGCACATGCCGGGGATGACGGGGCTCGAGTTCTTCGGACGCGTGCGCGAGATGCAGCCAAATGCGTCCCGCATCCTGATCACCGGAGTGCTCGCGCTCGATACCGTCGTCAGCGCGATCAACCACGGCGAAATCTTCCGCTTTCTCGCGAAGCCCTGGTCGCGCGCGGAGTTGCTGGCGACGGTGGAGAATGCCGTCCAGCGCTATCGTCTGCTCACGGACAATGTGCGGCTGCGGGCCGATACCATGAAGCTCAACCGCCAGCTCGCCCTCGCCAATGCGGCGCTGACGGAGAAGCTCGAACTGCTCACCGCGCAGAAGACGGAACTCGACGAAGCGCACGAAGCGCTCAACACGAACTTCGAGCACTCGCTGGAGCTCTGCTATCGCATCATGAATACCTTCTACCCGCTGCTCGGTGCGCGGACGAAGGCGGTCGTCGAGCTGTGCCGGAAGATCGCCGCGACCGGCGACCTCTCCGCCGAAGATGGCCGCGTGCTCGTGACCAGCGCGTGGCTGCACGAGATCGGCCTCATCGGGGTGCATCGGGAAGTGCTGCACCGGCTTTTCAACCAACCGAAGGATTGCCGGCCCGACGATTGGACGCTGATCCAGCAGCACCCGGTGTACGGGCAGACGCTTGCAGGGTTCGTCGATTCGCTCGATGCCGTCGGCGCGACGATCCGCGGGCATCACGAGCGCTTCGACGGCCGGGGCTATCCCGACCGGCTCGCCGGGGAGATGATCCCGTGGACGGCGCGCTGTATGGCGGTCGCCGCCGCGTATGTGGAGACGGGATTGAGTCCCGCGGAGGCCACGCATCACCTGGTGAAGGAGTCCGGCGCGGCCTTCGATCCGGAAGCCGTGCGCCTCTTCTGCAAAGCGACGCAAGTGAGCGACCTGCCGCGCGCTGTGCGCGAAGTCCGCGTCGCCGAGCTGCAGCCGGGCATGGCGCTGGTGGACGGGATCTTCAGTCCGTCGGGCCTGCTCCTCATCCCCGAAGGCCAGAAGCTCACCGCGCCGGCGATCACGAAGATCAAGCACCATAATCTGCTCAACCACGTCACCCAGCGGCTGCTGGTGTATCGCTAGCTCCGGCCGGTCGTGCGGTGGAAAAAGGGAACGCGCGTCCCAGGGAGAAACCGCGGTCATTCTTCGCTCCGTTCCGCCCCACTTGGCCGCGCGGAACTGCGCTCAGAATGACCGCGGTTTTCACTGGGGCGCTCCTTCCGACGCCGGACTTGAAAAGTTTCCAGTCGCAAGATCATCCCTTCGCGGCTACGCACTGCATTCCTATGCTCAAGTCCCTCCTTCTTCCCGTCGTCGCCCTCGCTCTCGTCGGCGGCGCCCGGGCAGAATCCGTCGCGAAAATTAGTGGCGTGCATCTTTGCTGCAAGAGCTGCGTCACTGGCGTGAACAAAGCCATCGGCAAAGTCCCCGGCGCCACTGCCGCAGTCGATGCCGACGCGGAGACCATCCGCGTGACCGCCGCGGATACGGCCACCACGCAGCGCGCCGTGGATGCGCTGGTCGCCGCCGGTTACTTCGGAAAGAGCGACAATCCGGCGGTGAGGGTCGCCGATACCACCGGCGCCAGGGATGCCAAAGTCTCCTCGCTCACCGTGAACGACGTGCATCTCTGCTGCGGGAAGTGCGTGACTGCCGTGGCCCAAGCCGTGGAGAAAGTGCCGGGCGTGACCAGCCATACGGCGGTGAAAGGGGTGAAGACATTTGAGGTCAACGGGGACTTCAGCCCCAAGGCGGTCTTCGCGGCGATCCAGGCCGCGGGCCTGACCGGCAAGGCCGGGTATTGAGCGGCTTGCGCGGATGAGCGATCCCTCGATTCCTCACCTCGAGACCGAGGTGCAGGTGATGTTTTTCGACACGGACTGCGCAGCCGTCGTCCACAACATCGCCTACCTCCGCTTCATCGAGACGAACCGGACGCTCCTCGCGGAGCAACTCGGCATGGGGCTCGTGGCGATGGCGAAAACGCAGACCTATCCCGTGGTCGTCCGTACCGAGATAGACTATCGGAAGCCCGCGGCGCTCGGCGACCGGCTGACCATCCGCGGGTGGCTCGACCGGATCGAGCGCTCCCGGTTTTGGGTGGCCTTTGAAGTCCGCCGCCCCGCGGATGCCGCGCTGCTCGTGACCTGCCGGCAGATGCTCGCCGTGGTGCAGATGCCGGCGGGGAAGCCACTGCGGCTGGCCGCGGATTGGGCGGAGCGCTGGCCAAGCCTCGCGGGCGGAAAATCCAAGAATCAGGAACGAAATTCCAAGTAAGCGTCAGGATCCAAGAGGATAAGTTCAAGCGGTCTGGCCGCGCCGCGTGCGTGGCTCGCGCGGGGTGCTTCCTTGAAACCTCTCCGCCTTGAATCCTGACGCTTACTTGGAATTTGGTTCCTAATTCTTGGCACTTCCTTTCCGCCACGGATTCCGGTTGTGCTCCCCAGCCGCTTCGCTTTTCCTTCCGCGCTCTTTCGATGCCCGTCGTTTTCTTCAACACCTACTCCCGCGAGTTCGAGGAATTCGTGCCGCTCGATCCCGAGCGCAGGGTCGTGAAGATGTACACCTGTGGCCCGACGGTGTACAACTTCGCGCACATCGGGAATTTCCGCGCCTACGTCTTCGAGGATCTCCTCCAGCGGCACCTCGAAGCCCGCGGCTACCGCGTCGAGCGGGTGATGAATCTCACCGACGTGGACGACAAGACCATCCGCGGCTGCCGCGTGAGCGGGATGCGGCTGGCGGAATTCACCGAGCCGTACAAGCGCGCGTTCTTCGAGGATCTCGACACGCTGCGGATCCAGCGCGCGCAGCATTTCCCTGCCGCCACCGAGGACCGCTTCATCGCGCGGATGATCGAGATGATCGGGCAGCTCGAAGCCCAGGGCGCCGCGTACCGGGCCGAGGACGGCAGCGTGTATTTCCGGCTCTCGGCATTCCCCGATTACGGCAAGCTCGCGCACCTGAACCTCGAAGAACTGCGCCCCACCGGTCGCATCCGCAACGACGACTACGAGAAGGAATCGCTCGGCGACTTCGCGCTGTGGAAGGCGTGGGATGAGGCGGATGGCGACGTGAAGTGGGAGTCGCCGTGGGGGCCGGGCCGCCCCGGCTGGCACATCGAGTGCAGCGCCATGGCCACCGCGCTGCTCGGGCCGGAGATCGATCTTCACTGCGGCGGGGTGGACAATATCTTCCCGCATCACGAGGCGGAGATCGCGCAGAGCGAGTGCTGCACGGGGAAAAAATTCGTCCGCTACTGGCTGCACTGCGCGCACCTCATGGTCGAGGGCCAGAAGATGGCGAAATCGCTCGGCAACTTCTACACCCTGCGCGACCTCCTCGACCAAGGCTACCGGGGCCGCGAGGTGCGCTTCGCGCTGCTCACGGTGAACTACCGGCTGCCGCTGAACTTCACGCTCGCCGGTCTCGAAGGCGCCCGCAGTGCGCTCGCGCGCATCGACGAGTGGGTGCAGAGGCTTACGGAGTTGGCCGGCAACGCGGAATTTGACCCCCAGCACCCGCGTTTCACTGACGACAAGTTCGGCGAAGCTCTCGACGACGATTTGAATATTTCTGAAGCGCTAGGACACATTTTCAATGTCCTCCGTGTGTCGAACAAGCTGCTGGATGAGAACCGAGCGACGCCTGCCGACGCGGCTGCCATGCTCGCTTGGTGGCACCAAAAAGTTGACGTGGTGCTCGCACTCGAACGCGAGGTGGCTTCGGTGCCCAGTCAGGTCATCGGCCTAGCCAATCTCCGCCAGCAGGCGCGCGCGGAGAAAAACTGGACCGAGAGCGACCGCCTGCGCGACGAAATCGTCGCGCTCGGCTGGATCGTGAAAGACACCAAGGAAGGCGCGAAGCTGACCCCGCGCTGAGCTGCTCGTCCAATCGGTAGCCGGGATGGATCGCAAGCAATGCAAAGGCCGGTGACAGGAGGCAGCGGCCCGCTCGCCGACGGAAGTGAGCCGGAGACGATCTTTTCTGGCCGCCGACTCCGGTTGTTACTGCGGTTCGTGCGTTCAGTGGCGGCCCATCCCAGCGCTGGATTTAGGTTGTATTGAGCCCGGTGCTCGCGCAATCCAGTCGGCCCGCCGCCACCCGCTCGCCGCACGATTTTCCCCATGTTCCCTCCATCCGAGTATCTCGACCTGAATCACACCGAGCACCGGATGCTCTTTGAGAACGCGACGAATGCCTGGGACGCGCTCAAGCAGATCACCAGCTATCTGCAGTTCCGCCTGAAGCCTGCGATCCACGGACGGCTCATCGGCAAGCCTTTCATCAGCGGCGCGGTCTTTCTCGGAAAAGGCGCGGTCGTCGAGCATGGCGCGATGATCAAGGGGCCCGCGTGGATCGGCGAAGGTTGCGAGATTCGCAATGGCTGCTACATCCGCGAAAACGTGATCGTCGGTGCCGGATGCGTGCTGGGGAATTCCTGCGAGTTCAAGAACTGCATCATCTTCGACGAGGCGCAGGCGCCGCATTTCAACTACGTCGGCGACTCCATCCTCGGCTACCGCAGCCATCTCGGCGCGGGCGTGATCCTGTCGAATGCGAAGCTCGATCGCAGCGAAGTGACCGTGCCGACCGCCAAGGGCCTGATCCCCACGGGGTTGAAGAAATTCGGCGCGATAGTCGGCGATCGCGCGGAGATCGGGTGCAACTCGGTGATCAATCCCGGGTCGCTCATCGGCCGCGACGCCATCGTGTATCCGGGCACCGTCTGGCGGGGTGTGGTGCCGGCCGCCACGGTGGTGAAGACGCGCCAGACGAATCAGATCCTCGCGCGCAGGGGGTAGGGGAAAGGGGCGGGCTTCTTCTCTGCCTCATCATCTTCATCCTCATCCTCATCCTCTTCACCCCGAAGGCGGACGATGATGAAGATGATGAGGAGGATGATGATGAGCAGACCCCGCCCACTTTCCACTTTCCCTCGCAATGCCCCTCTGCAACCCTCCCCGCCCCATGTCGTCCAGCCCCGCCGAAACGCCGCCCGCAGCCGCCCACGGATTCGATCCGATCGAGTTCTGGATCTTGCATCGGAGCAAGCTGCTGCTCTTCTCCGGGCTCTTCCTCGTCGCGCTCGCAGCCTTCGGCGTCTCCGAGTGGTCGCGGCACCAGACCCAGCGCGAATCCCGCGAACTCCTCGCCGCGGCGAAAAGCGCGGACGACTACCGGGCCGTGGTCGCGAAGTACCCAAAGTCGATGCCCGCCGCGAGCGCCCTCCTGCTCCTCGCGGACCATCTCCGCGGGGCGGGGGACTATGACGACTCCTCGGCGCAACTCCGCACTTTCATCGAGAAGTTTCCCCAGCATCCGCTGCTGAGCGGTGCGTGGACGAGCCTCGCCGCGAATCAAGAAGCGCAGGGAAAGACCGGCGAGGCGCTCGAGTCGTACCGCAAAGTGACCAGCGGATTCCCGACGAGCTTCAGCGCACCGGTCGCGCTGCTCGGCCAGGCGCGGCTCCTCCAGGTCCAGGGCCAGACCGACGACGCGCGCCGGATTTATGAGCAGGTGATCCAGCAATACCAGGGCACCGCCTTCGGCCAGGAAGCCGTCGGCGAAAATCAAAAGCTCTCCAAGCCCGCACCGGCACCCGCGCCGCCATCGGCCACGGGCGCTCCCAAAGCCGCGACCCCCGAAGCTCCAGCTACGGAGCCGGAGAAGACCGAGCCGCCAGCCGCGAAACCAGCAGAAGCCGCTGCGCCGAAGACGGAGGCTCCTGCATCCCCGACGCCCGCTGCCCCCGCGGCACCGGAGCCGCCAAAACCTCAAGCGCCCGAGTCCCCCGTGCCCGAGCCCGCTCTGCCGAAGCCGTAGGCGCTCCCTCGTTTGTAGCGGCGGTTTATGATCGTCGCCATCTTGCGGGCGGGGGTGGTGCGGAGCCTTGAGGTCCGTCCCGCTCCGCACCGCGGGTGTGATTGCATGTGGTGCAGACGGGAGCCGTGCGATCTGTCCCGAAGACGCTCACCACTTTTGCTCACACCCCCGGCCCGCCGCCGCCCACGAGTGTGAGCGACGGTCATAGACCGCCGCTACAAACTCCGGCGCGAGCCCGCACTCGACAGCGGCGAATCGAACTCCGAGATTCCGCCGACATGCGGCGCGTGCTGCTCACGTTCTTCGCCCTCCTGCTCGCCGCCTTCCTCGGCTCGGCCTGGTATCTTTACGACCGCGGCTTCACCCGGAAATGGCGGACGGCGGTGATGGAGGAATTCAGCAAGCGCGGGGTCGAGGTATATTTCCGCAAGCTCTCGCTCGATCCCATGCGCGGGCTGGTGGCCAGTGGCGTGAAGGTGCTCGATGTCCGCAACCGGCGCCGTGTGCTCGCCGAGATCGACGAGATGCGGCTCCAGGTGAATCTCGCGAATCTCGCGCGCGGCGAGCCTTTCCTCGATGCCCTCGACCTCCGCGAGGCGAATCTCGCGCTCCCGCTCGACCCGGCCGATCCCCGCAGCGTGCGCATCGAGGTGGCGCGGCTCAATGCGCGCCTCTTCCTCCCGCCGCAGCAGGTCTATCTCTCGCGGGCGGAGGCGCGGATCTTTGGCATCCATGTCTCCGCCTCCGGACGGCTCATCAATCCCGAGGCGTTGCGGAAGAAGCCGGACAAGAAGCCGGAGAAACCGCCAGCCTTTCTGACGCATCTGATCGAAGAATTGCGCGGCCTGAAGTTTGAGGCCGCGCCGCCGACGCTCGCCGTCACTTTCACGGGCGATCTCGCGGCGCCGGAGCAGATTTTCATCGAGGCGGTACTCTCGGGCGAGCGCATCCAGCAAGAGAACTACCGGCTGCGGAGCTTGAACATCTCGGCGTGCGCGCGCGACGGAGTCGTCGATCTTCGGCAGATCACGGCCATAGATTCGGCGGGCGCGCTGAATGTCTCCGGTTCGATCCGGACGAGCGATGGGGCGGCGGACTTGCGGGTGGAGTCCGGCATCGACGTGCAGGCGCTCGCGCAAGCCTTCCGGCTGCTCCCGCAGCTCGGCGAGTTCGTCTTCTACGAGCCGCCGCAGATCGAGCTCGTGGTGAAGGGAAAGCTCGCGAAGAAACCCGCGGTCGCCGTGCTCGGGCATCTCGCCCTGCGAAAATTTGCGTTTCGCTCCGTCGTCTTTGAAGGGCTCGATTCGGATGTCTCCTGGGACGGCGAACGCTGGGCCATGCGCGAGGCCCGCCTGCTCCATCGCAGCGGCATGCTCTACGGCGATGACATGCAGGTGCCGGGCGAGTTCCGCGCGCAACTCCGCAGCACCAACAATCCCAAGCCGCTCCAGCCCTTGCTCAGCGGCGTCGCGGCGCGGGTGCTCGGGGAGTTTGAATTTCAGGACGCGCCCGCGATCGTCGCCGAGCTGCGCGGCACCGATCTCTCGCTCGATGGCTGCACGGTCACCGGCGAACTGCGCGTCGGCGAAGCCAGCTATCGCGGCGTCGCCTGCGAGAGCCTCACCTCCGCATTTCGCTACGAGAAGCGGGTGCTCAGTTTCCCGGTCGCGCAGTTGCGCCGGGCCCAGGGCGGCGGCACCGGCGGACTCGTCTTCGATTTCAATACCGACCAGGTCCGCCTCCTCAACATCCGCGGCAGCGCCTTCCCGAGGGAGATCGCGACGTGGATTCATCCGAATCTCGTGCGCGACGTCTCACCCTATCGCTTCAAGGCGCCGCCCAATCTCGTCGTGGACGGGTTGGTGCATGCGAAGGGCGGGAAATCCACGCAGCTCACCGTCGAGATCGATGCGCCGCTCGGGATGAACTACACCTTCCTCGGCCGCGACCTCAGCGCGCCGCAGGTCTCCGGCAAGCTGCACTTCTGGTGGGATCGGATGCGGATCGACGGGCTCAGCGCGATGCTCTTTGGCGGGCGACTGCATGGCGATGCGGAGATTTCGCTGCGCAAGGAACGGCCCGGCCACCGCGTCCAGATGACGGCGGAGAACATCGACTTCGCCAGTCTCACGAAGCTCTACTTCAACTACGACGACTCGCAGGGCCGGCTCAATGGACACTACGATTTCACCGGACGCGGCGACGACGCCCGCACCATGCGCGGCAGCGGCGAACTCACCATCACCGACGGGAATGTGTTTGCGATTCCCTTTCTCGGCCCCTTCTCCGGCATCCTGAACGCCATCGTGCCCGGCATGGGCTACAACGTGGCGCGCCGGGCCCACGCGCCCTTCACCATCGAAGCCGGCGTCATCCACACCCCCGAGCTCGTCATCGAAGGCGCCGGCTTCAGCATGATCGGCAATGGCCGGCTCTACTTCCTCGACGACCGCATGGACTTCGACATGCGCATCAACGCCCAGGGCCTGCCCGGCGTGCTGCTCTTCCCAGTCAGCAAACTTTTCGAATACACGAGTGACGAAAAACTCTCGAAGCCCGTCTGGCGCCCGAAGGTCGTGCCGCGGCTGTAGCCGCCGGTGGCTGGAAGTTTCCAGGAACCAAGAACCAAATTCCAAGCAAGGATCAGGATTCAAGGGGGAGAAATTCCAAGCGACCTTCGTTCTTCGGCGCACTTTACCTGCGGCGCGCTTCCTTGAAATTTCGCCGCCCTTGGCCTTTGGCCTTACTTGGAATTTGGTCTTTGAATTCTTGGAATTTTCCGCCGTCACAGCGGCTCGATCGTCAGCAAGCCTGTCGTGATCGTCCACGCCGCATCCGCCGGCATCCGCTTCAACTCGTGCCCTGCGCCCCACGAATCGGAGAAGAGAATTTCCTGAGTCTTCGTGTTGTAGCCGATGATCAGCCGCATGTGACCGCCACCGCTCTGCGGCACGCCGCGTTCGGGAAAGAGCCCGAGCTGCACCGACCAGAGCAGCGGCACGCCCTTGTCGATCTCGCTCTGCACTTCGCGCACGAAGCGCCCGAGGTCCGCCTTGTTGCGCGTCCGCACCTCCTTCAGCACGTCGCCCTTCATCGTCTGATACATCATGCCGAGATCGATCATGTTCCCCATGTCCGGGATCAGCGGCGCACCCGCCTTTTTCGCCGCGCGATTGTACTCCGCGATGAGCTTCAGGTAGTCGCGCACGTCGGTCTTTTCGAGATCGCGCACCTTCAACCGCAGCCGGTTCGAGAGCTTCTTGAGCGCCTCATACATCGCCTGCGGACTCGTGCCGCCTTCGGTGCGCGTGTTGGCGATCTGGGCGAGTTCGTTCTGATCCACATCACTGCCGTAAAAGCGCATCACCCGCTCCGCGCTCGCCACCACACAGTAGCCCTTCTGCCCCTGATCCACCATCGGCACGTCGGCGATCCATACGTCGCCCGTCGCCGCGTCGCGTTTGAGATTCAGCGCGCCGGAGAATTTCACTCGCGGCGCATTCGTCGCCGTGCTCAGCAGGCCCGCGGCATTCTGCGGTGGCGAGATGGCGAGCCGGATGAATTCCGCGCGGAACAGCACGCCGCGCGACTTCACCTCGCGAGTGAAGCTGTACTCGAGGAGGTAGTGCGCCTGCGGAGTCTTCCAATACGCGCCCTCCGCCCTCACCGCGCTCGTCGCATCCTTGCCGCGCGCCGTGAATTTCACCTTCGTGTGTGCGTCCAGCGCGGCGAACGACTGCCGCAGCAGCGCCTCAAAGTTTTCGCGCGAAATCTCCCCCGCATCGCCGCGCGCGTAGAGCACCGCCGTGAGCTGAGCGAGCTTGCCTGCGTCGAACCGCGCGATCATCTCGATCAGCGGCAGGCTCAGGAGCGTCAGATCCTTGCCCGAGGCGCGCGCCGAGTCTTTGGTCGCCGAGGTCCAGCGAAATGGCAGTTGGTGAGGCGTCGTGGCCGATTGGAAATCATCCGCCTTCATCGTCCAAAGCCCCCCGAGCGAAAGCACCGGATCGAGCGCCGTGCCGGCTACAGCGCGGGCGGTGAAGCTCAATAGCGACAGAACGATCAGGAGAGCGCGGAAGTGCGGCATGGCGGAAGGGAACATCCAACATTGAACATTCAACATCCAACATCCAATGCCCGCCCGGCCATCTCACTGCCGTCGCGCGCCTCCATCGTTGGATGTTGAATGTTGGATGTTGGATGTTGGATGTTGGATTTTTCCCACGCTCCCATGCCCTTCGCCTTCAAAGAATGGACCCTCATCTGCGACGCCCTCGGACGCGGCGAGCAGAGCCTCATCCTGCGCAAAGGCGGCATCGCCGAAGGCCGCGCCGGCTTCCGTTTCCAGCACGAGGAATTCCTCCTCTTTCCCACGCTCTTCCACGAGCAGGCCGCGAAGCTGAATGTCCCCGCCGGCACCGCGCTCCCCGCGCCGCGCGCCGACGGCCAGCACGAAGTCCGCCTCCACTGCCGCGTCGAATGGACGCAGGATCTCACCGACTGGCCCGCCGTCCAGCGCCTCGCCCCGCTGCATCTCTGGCAGGAGAGCGAAATCGAGAAGCGCTTTCGAAAGGACGAAAATCCCGGCGTGAGCCTCGCCTTCGTCCGCGTCTCGCGCCTGTCGCAGCCTTTCATCTTCCCCGCCTCCCCCCGCTACGGCGGCTGCCGCTCGTGGATCCAGCTCCCGGATCTCCCGGCGGATATCACGCTAGCGCCCGTCCTCTCCGACAAAGTGCACAAGGTTGCAGAGCATCGCCTCCACGCCGCGCTCGGATAGCCAGAGGCACGGCCACTTTTACACCTGATGCTCGGCAACGCGCTCGCTCGGGTCAAAGCTGAGCGGAACGTGCGCGTGCTTTTCGCGTGCGAACGCCATGCGCGAAGCGCGATCGGGAAGCGCGGAGCGGTAACTGCATAGCCGCCGGAGCGGCAAAGCGGCAGTCGGGCGGCTCGCCCGCCCACCAACCCCCAATATTCCCTTCCTCCTCCTCGGTGGGGCATTGCCTCGCGCGAGAGCGATACGACGTGCGATTCCTCTACGTCCACCGAGGAGGAGGAAGGGAAAGGGAGGCTGGCGGGTGGGCGAGCAGGCGCGACTGGTATCTTTCGGTCGAGGACCGGCGCGACGTCATCGAACAGCCCATGGCCGATGATCTCGACGTGAGCGGCTGGGAACTGCGCAAGGCGCTGCGACTGCTCCGCAAGAGCAACCCGCCGCTGCTCGAATGGCTCAAGTCGCCTGTCGTGTATCGCCACGATCCGGTCTTCGCCGCCGAGTTCGGCGCGCTCGCGACGGAGTTCTATTGCCGCTCCGGCGGCTATGCAGATTCGCTCCGCACGATTAGTTGAATGGCGCTTCCGCGCCACGCGTTCGCCGCGGCGCTGCTTCGCGCACTACCTGCACATGGCCTTCGGCAACTGGCGCGACTACCTGCGCGGTCGCGAGGAAGTGAGTCTGAAGAAGTATCTCTACGTCTTCCGTCCGCTGCTCGCGTGCCGTTGGATCGAGCGCCAGCTCGGCCAGGTGCCGATGCTCTTCGCGCAACTCGTGGAGAGCGTGCTCGACGAAGCCGCCGTGCGCGCCGCGCACGCCGAACTCGTCGCGCGCAAGCAGGCCGGCGAAGAACTCGCCGTCGCGCCGCCGGTCGAAGCGCTCACGCGCTTCATCGAGGCCGAACTGCCGAGGCTCGAGGCGCTCAACGAGCCCGACGATGCCGCAGGCGAGGTGGAGGAGCTGAACGGCTTCTTCCGTCGCTACGCGCTCGCAGCTTGAGGAGAAAAGCAAAGCCCCGGCGGAGATTCGTCTCCGCCGGGGTGATGC
>JBGSYE010000235.1:0-3019 GCA_041751075.1 Chthoniobacteraceae bacterium | reverse complement strand
TGCGCGGCAGGCCGCCGCCGAGGATTTGATCGAGACCTTCGATCCCGATAAGACAGGGAGTTGCGTCAGGCATTTGGATAAAGACGCGGTGACTAAAGCCCGTCGCGGGGCGTTTGCCAAGGGGTCAGCAAGGGTAATCGCTGCGCCGGCGACAGCTCATTTCCCCGCGCTCGGCACGACGAGCACCGGGCACTTCGCGGATTTCAGAACGCCCGAAGTCACACTGCCCACCAGCAGATTGTAAATGGCGCCGTGCCCGTGCGAGCCCATGATGATGAGCGCCGCATTTTGCTGCGCGGCCTCGTGGAGAATCTTGTCCGCGAGCGGGCCTTGGATGTGCAGCGCGAGCGCGTCGATTCCCTGCGCCTCCACCTGCTGCTTCATCTCGTCGAGCCGCTGGCGCTCGGCCTTGAAATCACGCGCCACCGCCACGCGCACCGTATGCGGGCCGGGCTCGAATCCCACAAAATCCGGCTCCGGCTCCGCCACATGGAGCAGGACCACGCGGCTTTGAAACTGCCCCGCAAGACCGGCGGCAGTCTCCAAAACCCGCTGCGTGACATCGGAGAAATCGACCGGCACGAGAATGACGGGGAGCGCGAGGGAGTTCATGAGAAAATTCTGCGCCTCGCGCGCTCCCATTGCAACCGCGCGCGCATGCCACGAGGATCGCTAAATGAGCATCAATGACCGCCTCGACCGGCATTTTTCCAAAACCCCCGAAATCCACGCCACGGCGTTTGTCGCGCCGGGTGCGGTCGTGGTCGGGGATGTCACGCTTGGGGAGGAGTCGAGCGTGTGGTTCCAGGCGGTGCTGCGCGGCGACATCAACTCGATCCGCATCGGCCCGCGCTCGAACATCCAGGATGGGTCGGTGGTTCATCTGGCCGACGATTATGGCGTGGTGGTCGGCGAGTATGTCACGGTCGGGCACAAGGCCATCCTCCACGCCTGCACCGTCGGCGACGAGGTGCTCGTCGGCATGGGCGCCATCGTGCTCGACGGCGCGCAGATTGGCGCGCGGTCGATCATCGGCGCAAACTCCCTCGTCACCGGCCACATGAAAATCCCGCCGGGCTCTTTGGTCCTCGGCTCGCCTGCGAAAATCGTGCGTCAGCTAGACGCGGCCGAGCAGGGGGCGCTGAAAAGCTGGGCCGAGAAGTATGTCGAGGTGTCCCGCCGGTTTATCTCACACGAAGCCACGAAGATACGAAGGATGTGAAATGGCTCACACGAAGCCACGAAGATGCGAGCAGTCCGAAACGCTCTTTCTGAGTGGGTCGTGGTAAACCAGTGCCCGAAGGCTCGAAATCGGCACCAATGCCGGGGCGCAGTCCGCCCTCAGCGTGGTCGCGAACATGGGACCAAAGATCGCCGCGCTCGGGAAAATCACCGGCGAGACCGAGGAGGAACAGGCCGTCTTCTTCCGCCGGCTCATGGGCGAGGACTCGAAGGATGAAATCGACCGCATGCTGGACGACATCCTCCTGCCGATCGGAAAGCCGAAGTCCCTCAAGGACCGCCAAGCCGACCTGCGGGCAGTCCACGCCAAACTCGATTTGCGCCGCCAACTCGTCCCCGCGCACAAGCCCGAGCCCGTCGCCGAATACCAGCGCCAGCTCGCCCGCTACAACCGCGCCGTCAAAGCCCTCGCCCAAGACGCCGCCGCCGAACGTGCCAAGGGGAAGCGCCCGTAGTCCGCGCTCCGATTCTCGATCGCGACCGGGGGTTCCGGCTTTCCTGCCGCCCCATCCAGTCTTCACTCCCCGCTGATCTCGAGCCGGAGAAATTTCTGTGTTTCGCCGGGGAGGATCGGGACGCTGCGGCGGTAGCGGTCACTCGGGGCGTGATAAGTCTCCGGCTCGACGCCCTCGGCACTCCACGTGGCGGGCAGCAGGCTCGTGCTCCAGCGGGCGTTGTAGATCGCGCCGGGGACGACCTTGCGATAGCTGATCATGAGCTTCAGCGGATCGGTAAATTCCTGCCGCGATCCGAACTGCGCGCTGTCGTTCGCCTTCGGGTTTCCGCCTGTGAAATACTCCTCGGCATTCGTGAGTCCGTCGTGGTCCGGATCGTCGCCGGCGTTGCTTCCGAGGCCGGGCGGCGTGCCGAAGTGGAAGGCGCGCCAGCTTGCGAAATCCGTGTACGGCGCGGGTGCGGAGTAGATGACGAATGCGCTGATCTTCGCGTTGTTCACGGTCGCGGAGCCGTTGATCGTGAGGCTGCCATCGGAGACGATGACGGGCACGGTGACGTCGTACGCGGTGTTGTTTCCAACGAGCGCGTAGAGGTCGAGATTGGTGACTGCGGGCGAACCTTCGACGTTGAGCGTGAAGACGCGTTTGCCCGATGCGCTGAAATGGGTTTCCGCGAGTTTCAGCGTCACGTCGTATCGGCCATTGGCGAGCGGCACTTCGTAGAGGAACGCGCCATAGCGCTCGGAGCGATACAGCGTGTCATCCACCGTGCCGGCGATGGCGTTGCTATTCGAGGCAACGCTGCCGCCGGTGACAAACGTGTCGGCCAGATAGGACACGCCGTTCGCCGCCGTGAACGCCGGGCCGCCGCAATTCACCGCCGCCACGATCCCGCTCGAGCGGAACGCGACGAACGTGCCCGGCGCGATGGCGTCGCCTTCCAGATCGCGCACGCCATTCAGCGTGAGCAGGTAGCCCTGGCCCGCGCTGAGCGCCGAGGTCTGGAGCGTCACCGAACGCTGATCCGGAGCGGGTGTGGCGGTGCCGAGGCCGGTGTTTTGGTCGATGGAAAAGTTCGCGGCATTGAACGAGGCGCGATCCATCGGCCCGTCGAAAGTGACGATCACCGAGGTGTAAGGCGGGAGGGAACTCGCGGCGAAAATGCGCGGACGCGCGGCGACGTGCGTGACGCCCGGGCCGCGGAAGCCGATCCAGTTCAGCCGGAAGAGATCGGTGTCGCCAGGGTTTTTCAGGAAGACAAAGAACAACGTGCGCGTGCCGCCGGGATCGGTGATCGGGCCGGCGAAATCGCGATGGACGCC